>JALJPK010000016.1:0-10406 GCA_022968985.1 Pseudomonadales bacterium
ATTGTGTGGTAACAACAGTTTAACAAAAGTTGCTCGAGCTTTTTAGTGTGTCCTAATTATTTGTGGGACAGCAGTGGCTCAAAGCGCCTTTTTATTTAAAAACCTAAATCTTCTTCATCGATGAATTCATAATAATCATCGTCGTCATCGTCATTATTAATAAATGCATCAGGAACATCGCCATCACGGACATCATATTCCCTTAATTGTATAGTTAACTCTCTCATGGCAACATATTTATCACCCGTTAACATTGACTCTACAGCTAATAAATCCGCTCTAACATCTATATATTTAATTGCAGTTAAAGACCAACTTTGCCAATCTTCTAATTCTACTAAATTCAAAGGACTCAGCTTAGATTGAACAAATGAATCCCCAAACATTGTTATTGAGTCACGGACGTTTGATGGACCTAAAATTGGCAACATCATATACGGACCAGATTTCACTCCCCAATGACCTAAGGTTTGCCCTAAATCTTCTTTATGTCTATTAAGTCCCATACGTGATGCTACATCAAATATCCCACCTATTCCAACTGTCGAATTGACAATTAGCCGAAGTGAACTCGTTCCAGCATTTTTAAATTTTAATTGAAGCAGTGAGTTAGGTATATTTTTGACTTCCCCTAAATTAGAGAAAAAGTTTGAAATGCCTTTATCAACTGGTTTGGGTGTAATCCATTGATACCCTTTAGCTACGGGTTTCATAATAGCTTTATCCAAGACCTCATTAAACCCAAAAATTTTACGGTTAAAAGATTCCCATGGATCTTGTTCTGATTTTGCACTTGCAAATAAAGGAAATAGGACCAACATCCATAATGCTACATATTTCAATTTAATACCCTTAATATGATTTTTACAGCACTCTAACAATTTCAACTACAATAGTAAATAAAGGCATTAGTTATATCTTATAGCCTAGCTCAATGTGTGTTGAGTATGCATTGATTGAATTAATTGTACTTCAGCAAAAGAAAACCCTAACGACTGGGAGATTTTTTGATTATTAGCCCCTTCCTCACTAAGTTGATGCGCCAATTCAATTTTTTTAGATGGTAACTCGTCTTTCAGGAAAACAGCATGACTGCGATTAACTTCATCTTTGAATGATTTATTGTTCGAGTTGGTTTTTTTTGTGTGAATGCTTTGAGGTTTATTCTTACTGAATTGCATTTGTAACAGCTTTTTACCTACCCCAATCGCACCTTGATTTACTATGAAAATTTCTTGCTTAAGACTCTCAATTTGTTTAGTCGTTAAATTTAACATTTGACGTTGTCTTCTATTTGACTGCCATAATAAAAACAAAGTAATCATCGTGATACATAACATTACATACATCATTATTTGACTATCATTTTGTATATTTAAAACAGGCATACTTTAATCCTAAATTAAGCAATCGCTTAATATTGTTAATTGTGATTAAGAACTACAGAGCAAAGCTTATGCCTAATTTGAATACCATCCTTGGTATTTTTATAAATGCCTATATACTGGCTACATCAGCCCATTCAACATCAGATAATAACTTTTCTAATTCGACTAAAATTAGTAATTCGTCGTTTTTATGACAAACTCCCTGGATAAATTTGGCACTTTCATCGTTTCCTACATTTGGTGCCATTTCTATTTCGGATTGACGTAAATAAACAACTTCAGCAACTGCATCTACTAAAATCCCAACAACCTGTTCATCCGTTTCAATTATTACAATTCTTGTATTATCACTTAGCTCTTGACTAGGTAATCCAAAACGTTCGCGAGTATCGATAACAGTAACTACGTTACCGCGCAGGTTAATTATTCCCATTACATAACTGGGTGCACCTGGTACCGGAGCTATCTCAGTATAACGTAATACTTCTTGAACCTGCATTACGTTAATACCGTACGTTTCATTATCTAAGCGAAATGTTACCCATTGTAAAATTGGATCTTCAGTGCCTTTTACCACTTGTGTACTCATACTGTCTCCTCAAACATTACATACTTTTTAAACTATAGATCATTTAAAATATTTTGCTTAGTGACTTTCTCAATCAATTTAGAAACATTAATTAACATACACATTTTGGATTTTATTGTTCCTAACACTAATTGAGAGTTAGTATTATTTCGCCACTGAACATCACTTTTTTCAATTTTCATTGAACCTACCACTTCATCACATGCAAGTGCCCACTTTGAACCATACACATTAATACTAAATTGCCTCACACCCTCTTTATTTTGTAATTTCTTCTTTTGCTTCTCAGTAAATAGTACATCTTGGGTATCAATAAGGTTAAAGCGTCTTTTATCATCTAAAATATGAACCCCTATGAACCATTTTGGTTTTCCAGGTAACTTCGTAATTGGTTCTGTTATTTTGTTAATTGTGCCTAATACATTCATTGGTAAAGCAATTAAGAGCGTGTCAATTTTCACCATCACACAATCGAAATTAGCCATTTGCTTAAAGTCAAACAG
This sequence comes from Pseudomonadales bacterium, assembly GCA_022968985.1. GTDB lineage: Bacteria > Pseudomonadota > Gammaproteobacteria > Pseudomonadales > Natronospirillaceae > Marinicellulosiphila. The sequence continues at coordinate 2,481 of JALJPK010000016.1, forward strand.
CTGAGATTTTGTTTGTTGTGACTCATTTAAAAGCTCGTCTTTAAGATCCAACTCATTCGTTGTTAATTCATTTTCTTTCTGAATAGATATTTTGTATTGTGATTCTTTTAGTTCTATTAATAAATCAGAGTCAATTATATTGTCCTTTTTCTCAAACTGACTTTTATCTTTTTTTGTTTGTGTAGATTTAATTTGGATATTATCTGGCGAAGTTACTGTTAGGTCTTGCTCAATATTAAGAAGATCAGTTTGAATATTAGACTGAATGATTGGTTCTTTAAATATTGGTTTATTCGACACTGACTCATTATTGATTTTAATGATTTCATCTTTCTTTTGAATTTGAATAAAATCATTAGGTAAATGATACCCTTTTTCTTGATTCGAAATTGATTCATCACAATTAAATGAATCGCTTGTATTAATAATTAAAGAGTCATTTTCAGGTGAATGTAGCAGTTGATCAATATATTCAAACATGACTAAATTCGTACTGACTTTAGTTGAGTTAACCGCTGAATTATAGGAACTTGAAGATTTATTCATTTTTAACTCGGCCGGTTAAAAAGTATACATCTATTTGTTTCAAAATGGATTGATACAACTTTGTACTTTTATTCAAAGTATTATTAAGCCTTAATAATTGTAATGTATTTACAAATGTAGGAGCCAAATCGACACAATCCAATTCCTGATTTGAAACAATTGTACGTTTATTTATATATTGCTTTAGGCATTTTTTAGGCTGAATTCCTGATTCGCCTAATAAATCATTAATATATAACTCAAGTGGGTCAATTACACTCAACGAATGCTCCAATTGATACCTAATATTGTCTGGCACAATTGAATTAACTTGCATGACTTAACGAATGCTCCTTTAACGTTTCTAATAATTTACTATATGCCCTAGCGCCTTTGCTATCTGGGTTAATTTGATTAACACAAACCCCCATTGCAGAAGCGTCTCTTAAACAAGTATCAACTGGTATAGCACTTTCCCATAATTTTTCTTGATAGGTTTGTTTTAACGATCGTAAAGAAGATGTTGAAGCATTAGTTCGTCTATCGAACATTGTCGGAACCACAATATATTCCATCTTTTTATGAAGTGACTGAGCAACCATTTTTAAAGTATGGACCATTCTTTCAAGTCCTTTAATTGCTAAAAATTCGGTTTGAACAGGTACCAATAATTGCTGACATGCGGCTAAAGAATTAATCATCAATAATCCTAAAACAGGAGGGGTATCAATCAGTGCATAATCGTAATCATCCCAAAGCTGAGATAACGCTTTAGATATTACAAGACCCATTCCATCTTGATGAGAAATATTTCGCTCTAAGGTGGCTAAGGCTGTTGATGCTGGCATAATACTCATTCCAGCAATAGAGGTAGGGACAATTGATTTCTCAATCAAGGATAGATTCATTTTTTTAGCGTTCACAAATAAATTATAACTGCTATTTGCGATATGATCTGGATCCATTTTAAAATAACAAGTTAAAGATCCTTGAGGATCTAAATCAATAATTAAGACACGATGGCCTTGTTGGGCGAGCATAGCACCAAGGTTGACAACTGAAGTCGTTTTCCCCACGCCTCCTTTTTGATTTGCCACTGACCATATTCTCATCTAACTGCTCCAGTTGGTTAATTATTGCCACTATTTACATTAATTAAATATGTGCAAATTACAGTCCAGTTTAGATTAACAATTAAATATCAAGTTCAATTGAAATAGACATTTCTATTTGTCTTGAACTCATTTGATTAATTATACTAATAAAACCTAATTTATATATTTCATTGGTCATCATTTTTCTATTTTGATATTGATCAATTAAATGATATAGAGGGAAAAAAACACCCACAAACACTATCGTTATGAATGACAAACACTCTAACAATATATTTACTGAGACCAGTTCATTCATCAATAAAATTGATAATAAATAGATAATATTAATCGCCAAATAATTAATAAAAATAAAAATAATTAATGACTTTGTACGTTTCAGTTTTCTTTTTATATAATTTATTTCTAAATCAAGCTCTCTTTCGAATTGATTTATTGATACTTGATCTACTAATAAGTGAATGGCTTTATGTACAACAGAATCATTTGTTTTTTTTAACTTTGACTCCAATGATAATGCACCTTTTGCATAATACAATTTTGCACAATCTACTATAAATACTTTATCAACCAATATCGTTTTAAGATTAACAAAAGAAATATCATACAACGCTTTTAATGTTGACCTTCCAAATACAAACATTGAAAATATAGTGACATTTACTAATATCAAAATTTGAAAAATAATAAAACTTTGGTTAACACGAAAGGTAAAAAACACATCATTTGCATAAACTAACAAGAAATATATTACAACTATAAATAATAATTGCCGAATCCAAAACACTACATTAGCTCCATCATTTTTTCTGCAAAATCGTCTAGGTGCAAAACACAATCTGCTAAATCAGCATTAACTATTGAACTAGGCATCCCATCAACAACACAGCTGCTACTTGATTGCACCCAAATCTCATGTCCATTTTGTTTTAACATTTGTGCGCCTTTTTTACCATCCGAACCCATCCCAGTTAATACAATTGCTAAAACATTCTTAAATTTACTTTTAGAACAGGAAGCGAAGGTAATGTCTACACAGGGTTTATAATTTAACTGTTCATCACCTTCTCGGATATTAAGTCGACCACTTGGGTTAACTAACATTTGATTACCACCTGGAGCTATAAAAACACCACCACGATTAATATCATCTTCGCTTTGCGCCATTTTTACATTTAAAGCACAGCGTTGATCCAATCTCTCTGCAAATGCACCTGTAAATGAAGCAGGCATATGCTGAACAATTAATATAGGGATTGTGAAATCTTTTGGTAACTCAATTAAAATTTTAGCAAGTGCAACTGGGCCACCAGTAGAAGCCCCTATCACTATTAAATCAATTTTAGATATTCTTTTTTTACTTTGTATTATTTGATTAGTAACAGTTTTTTTAATTTCGTTTTTTATATTTGAAGATTGGATGTTTTTTCGTACTGCGTTCGATATTACATTTTTTTGAGCACAGGCTACTTCGCGGATTTTATTACAAAGAAGATTAGACAGACGACTCTTATGATCAGAAACACCTTCAAAACTCTTACTTAAGAAATCAACAGCTCCTGCATCTAACGCATCTAATGTTGTTTTAGCTCCTTCATAAGTTAAAGATGAAAACATTAATATATTAGTGGGTGACTCTGCCATAATCACTTTAACTGCTGTGATTCCATCCATTAATGGCATTTCATAATCCATTGTAATAACATCGGGTTTTAATTTTTTAGCTACTTCAATGGCATCGCGACCATTTGATGCTTGACCTATCACTTCCATATCATCTTGCGAGCTAATAATTTGCTTTATTTGTTGTAATAAAAATGAAGAATCATCAACAATCAAAACTTTTATGGTCATTATCAACCTCACTTAAACAATAAATCAAATTCGTGTTTATCAATAACTAATTGTTTAAGCGTATCGATTTAACATACTAGGAACATCTAAAATCAATGCAATACGACCATCACCTGTAATGGTAGCACCAGCCATACCATCAGTTCCGTGTAACATTTTCCCTAATGGTTTAATTACCACTTCTTCTTGACCAACAAGTTGATCAACAACAAACCCTACTTTTTGATTGCCTACTGAAACTACCACTACATGACCTTCATCACTTTCAGCTACATTAGAGTCGTTTATTAACCAACGTTTTAAATAAAACAAAGGTAATGGTTTGCCTCTGACTATTACTACTTCTCTGCCGTCTACTACCGATGTTTTTCTTAAATCTAAGTGGAAAATTTCATTTACATTCACTAAGGGCAAAGCGAACGCTTGTTCGTCTAACATAACCATTAATGTTGGCATAATAGCTAAAGTCAGCGGAACTTTAATCAAAATTTTCGAACCACGACCTAATTCACTATCAATATCAAGAGATCCATTTAATTGCGAAATTTTAGTTTTAACAACATCCATCCCTACACCACGACCAGAAATATCAGAAATTTCTTTTTTCGTACTAAAGCCAGGTGCAAAAATAAGAGAAAAACATTCTACATCAGGTAATCTATCAGCAGCTTCACGATCCATTAAACCTTTTTCAACCGCAATATCACGTAATAGATTAGCATCCATTCCGGCACCATCGTCTTCAATGGAGAGTAATATATGGTCGCCTTCTTGTTCAGCTGATAATTTGATTGTGCCTAATCTTGGTTTTCCTGCGAGCTCTCTTACAGCAGGTAACTCAATACCATGATCCACTGCATTTCGAACTAAATGCACTAAAGGATCCGCTAACGCATCAACTAAGTTTTTATCCAAATCTGTTTCTTCACCAATTAATTCTAAGTTCACTTCCTTTTTTAAGTTTCGAGCTAAATCACGTACTACTCGTGGAAAACGACCAAATACTTTTTTAATTGGTTGCATACGAGTTTTCATAACACTTGTTTGTAAATCAGCAGTCACCACATTTAAATTTGCGACCGCTTTTGCTAATACTTCATCGTCTAACTGAGCACCTAAACGCACAAGCCGGTTTCGAACTAATACAAGCTCTCCGACCATATTCATAATATCATCTAAACGTCTAGTATCAACTCGTACAGTAGCCTCAGCAGTATTCACTTGAGATTTTGACGGGCTTGATTTTGGTTTTAAGCCAGTTTCTTTCACAGGCTCAATCACAGTAGTTTGTGATTCAGTTTTTTTAGACACTTCCTTTTTAACTGCCACCTCAACTGGTTTGTTTTCAACAGTTCGTTTTGACACTTCTGAACTATCAATGGTTTTAGCAACTGATGGTTCATTTGAAGTACTAACTTCATCGTCCACTAAGCCAATTTTACCAACACCGTGAAGGTCATCCAATAATTTTTCGAATTCATCATCCGATATATCATCTGGATTAATTTTTTCCATTATCACTTTACTTTGACTAGAGGGTGTTTCACTTTTAGAATCAAGTTCATCTAATAACGCTTCAAATTCATCTTCTGTAATTTCGTCAGTATTTTTAGACTGAACTTTGGGCTCATCATCCAAGCCAAATAGATCATCGTCATCGTCATTTACTACCGAACTAGATTCAATGACAGCTTCTTTTACAGATTCACTTTCAGGAGCATTTGAATCCCCTAAAGCATCTAATAATCGTTCAAATTCTTCATCTGTAATATCTTCATTTGAATTAGTAAATTCATCCACTGCTTGTTTTGATTCGTCGACAGTTCCATCACTTTGCACTGCTGATGTTTCAATAACTTTCGCTGGCTCTTGACCAATTGGAATCGCGTATAATTCAAGCTCTTTAATTAAATCAGCAGGGGCAGGCTCAGGCATTTCACCCTGTTTAACGGTATCAAACATTTCTATAATGGTATCTAACGATCGCAGTACAACATCCATTAACTCAGCGCTAATGACTTGTTTTTTATTACGCAACAAATCAAAAATATTTTCAGCAACATGACAGCAATCAACTAATGGATCTAATTGTAGAAATCCTGCACCACCTTTAACTGTATGAAAACCTCTAAAAATTGCATTTAATAAATCAGCATCATCAGGAGATTGTTCAAGCTCAATTAGTTGTTCAGATAACAATTCTAGGATCTCACCTGCTTCGACTAAAAAGTCCTGTAAGATTTCTTGGTCAGCTTCTAATCCCATCTTTTTTCTCCCTAAAAACCTAGACTTGATAACAAATCATCAACATCATCTTGGCTAGCTACAACAGATTCATCTTTCTTGATTTGTGGGCCATGTCCTCGTAAATGAGCATCCTCATCAATTACTTCAACATCAGTTTCAATATCCACTTGATAACCAGTAATACTATCGACATGACTGGCCATTTTAACTAAATCAATTAAGCTATTTTCGACATCCCTTACTAAAGATGTCACACCCTGAATTACTTGACCGGTTAAATCTTGATAATCTTGGGCTAATAAAATATTGGTTAAATTAGATTGTAGCGCACTATAATTTAAGTCTTGGGACTTAAAAAATTGATCTACGCGTTTATATAAACCACGAAATTCATCAGCACTCATATCACGATCACCCAAACGAGACCAATCACTTTGTAATATCGAAAGCTCTTCTCTTGCTTGATCAGTCATAGGAATACATTCATCAACTAAATCCATGGTTTTATTGGCTGCTTTTTCAGTCAAGTCCACTACATAACCTAGGCGGTCAGATGCATCCACCATTGAAGAGAGATCATTTTTATCTTTTTCTTTACCGTCAGAATCTAAGTCAATATGAAAGTTTCGAATTGCATTATGCAATGCTCTTGTTAATCGACCCACTTCTTGAAAAATAGTTTGATCACGACTTATTTGCAATTCTCGAATTACTTGTGCGGCTTGTTCTAGATCGCCAGCATCAATTATTGATTTTAATTTATCTGAATCTGGACTCATTACACTTTCAACTTTTATTGAAGAATTTTTTGAGTTCGAATTATCCTGATTATTTACTTGCATCAACACGCTCGAAGATCTTTTCGATTTTTTCTTTTAACGCTGCGGCCGTAAACGGTTTCACAACGTACCCATTAACACCTGCTTGTGCAGCGGCAACGATTTGATCTCGTTTAGCTTCGGCAGTGACCATTAATACTGGTGTATCTTTTAAGCGATCGCTGGATCGAATTTTTTGTAACAATTCAATGCCTGTCATATTTGGCATATTCCAATCAGTTACAACAAAATCAAAGTTACCACTTTCAAGCATTGGCCATGCAGTAGAACCGTCATCCGCTTCTTGAGTGTTTGTAAAACCAAGATCTCGCAACAAGTTTTTTACAATTCTTCTCATAGTTGAAAAATCATCAACTACTAGAATTTTCATTTTTTTATCCAATTTGACCTCCTGCTGGGGACATAAAGTAATAGTTTTATTAAACCTTTAAATTCATAATAGACTGAGTATTCAAACTCACCACAAATTTTTAGTATTTTTTTCATTAATTTAGATTGGTTTTATAAATGATGGGCATAGACGAACAACGTATCTAATATTTAAGTGGGATATTAATTTATGAATAAGTGAAAACCATTAAACGTCATCATTCCATTGCTGTAAACGAGACCTTAATCGACATGCGGCTTGGGAATGTAGTTGACTCACCCTTGATTCAGAAACACTTAACACCTCACCAATTTCTTTTAAATTTAGTTCTTCATTATAATAAAGAGACAAAACTAGCTGTTCACGTTGAGGTAAACCCTGCATAGCATGCACGATTGATTGATGCCTTAAATTATCACTTAAGCCTTCAAATGGGCCAATTTCATGACCTTCAATCGACATTTCACATGGCCCATCTACTTCCGATAAAACATCTTCAAAACTGAAAAGTCTAGCACTTTGAGAATCTTGTAATAATGCATTATATTGAGCTAATGATATCTCTAAAAGATCAGCCACTTCTTGATCTTTTGCATCTCGCCCTGTAGTTGCCTCAATATCTCGAATCGCCTGAGCTATTTTTCTTGCATAACGATGTACTGACCTAGGAATCCAATCTCCCCGCCTTACTTCGTCAATCATTGATCCGCGTATGCGGATACCTGCATAAGTTGAAAATGAGGCACCTTTTGTGGGATCATAATTTTTAGAAGCCTCAATTAAACCGATCATTCCGGATTGGATTAAATCATCCACCTGAACTGAGTCCGGCATTTTTGCAAGTAAATGATAAGCAATTCGTTTCACTAAAACTGCATGCTCTTCAATCAGTTGGTTATTTAACACCGACTTTTGAACTTGATACATTTTACTTGCATTAGCACCAGAGATATGACCTGAAAGCGTCATTAACGAT
>JALJPK010000016.1:10466-28455 GCA_022968985.1 Pseudomonadales bacterium
ACTTTTTGACCAAGTTCTCGATATGCAACTGAAGCTTTTGAACGTGGATAGGCTTCCAATACAGCACGTTGCCTTTGCACCGATTTTCTTACATTTTCATCAAACGGAATACTACCTACAAATTGCAAAGTCACATCCAAAAAGCGCTCAGTGACTTTTAACAGTTTATTAAAAAGTTGCTGCCCTTCATGAGGCGTACGCACCATATTACAAAGAATTCTAAAATGATGAGTTCTACTTTCTTGAGCGAGTAATTTAATTAAAGCATAAGCATCAGTCACTGAAGTAGGTTCATCACAAACCACCACTAATACGTCCTGTGCTGCTTGAACAAAACTCAATACTGTAGTAGATATACCGGCAGCAGTATCAACAATTAATGTATCAATGTCATAACCAATTTCACTAAATGCATGCACAATACCAGCGTGTTCATGTTCGCTTAAATTTGCCATCTTTTTTGCACCGCTGGCAGCTGGAATAATCTTAATCCCTTCAGGTCCTTCAATCATTATGTCTTCAAGGTCGCACCTTCCTTCAAGCACATCCAAAATTGTTTTGGTTGGTGTTATTCCTAACAATACGTCAATGTTAGCCAACCCTAAATCGGCATCCAGTAACACAACTCGTTTCCCTTGTTGCGCTAACGATATGGAAACATTAATTGCAACGTTAGATTTACCAACGCCACCTTTTCCGCCTGTGACAGCAATTACTTGTACGGGATGTTGATTCAAGCGTCTCTCCTGCTTTTTTAAAACAGCTATATGATTAGTAGTATAGGATAAATTTGAATTATTTTGTGTCATAGTTCTTCTCTTTAACCCACTAGTTCATTATTTTGATAACAAATATGTTTATACCCATCAATGAAATTAAATAACGCTTTAGCGCTCGCATGGCTTATATCCTTTGGGATACATTGGCCAAACGTTAAATAACTGATTGTAAATTGTTGTTCTAATATGCAGCTAATCGCTGTACCTGCACAAATACTTTCATCCAATTTTGTAATAATTGAACTATGTATTGCTAATGTTTTAATTAAGTTTTGATATTGATTTAACGAATAATATGAAGCCGTAGCCGGCAAACATAATAAATGTTTAATTTCATTTTTCGATTTAACCAAAATGTATTGTTCGAGATAATCGCTAACTGATAAAGCACTACCTCCTGTATCAATTAATACTAAAGATTTTTTAGAAAATGATTCTAATGCTTGAGATAAAGAATCTTCTTTTGAAACATTGATAAAAGAAATATCAAGAATATCGGCAATTAATTTTAGAGAAGCTTGTGCACCTATTTGATGATGATCCATACAAATAATACCCACACTAGCTTTACCACTTTTAAATACATGCTGACTGGCTAATTTCCCAATTGTTGTTGTTTTACCTGCGCCAGTTGGCCCTAAAAAAGTAAACACGCCACCTAAATAACAAATTGGCTGTTGCAGATAATTAATTTGAGTAACCATAGATTTAGCAATAGACGACCAATTTTTACCCTTTTGTTGATTTAACTTATTTACAAACGAGTAACTCACTTTAGTTGTTAAACCAAAATCACTTAACATACTTTGCCAATAATTAGACTGATTTTGAGATGCTTTATGATTTTGTTTTTGCATTGGTGCTTGCTTTTGATATTCGATTTGGTTTTGCTGATCTACAATTTGAGTCTTTAATTCACCTATTTCAGATTGTATTATTTGAAATTGATCCGTTTGTTTACTCTGGTTTTTTTCAATCATCGCCTCAATCGCATCGGTTAAATGATCACTTACTTCCATTTCTTTTTTAGAATTTAACTCATAATTATTTTTTTCTTTCTTCCTGTTTTTAGAATAAGATTTTTGTGATTCAGCATTATATTCCACAGGTTTAGAGTAACCAGAAGATAATTTATTTTGCAAAGATCTCGCAGAAGTAGCAAAACTTGGATCAGAATCCATCATACTTTCAAGTTTGCTTTTTTTAGCGGCCTTGGTTTTGATTTCAGGATTCTCAAATATTTCTTGTCCAGGTATAGCGTGTTCTCTTAATTCAGCAAGAAGCTCTGAAATAGATTTTTCATCAGCAACTCTAGGCTTAAGACTTTTAATTATTTCACTTGCTTCCCATTTCTTTTTGGAGTGTTGAGATAAATCAACTTTTGTATCACGGGGCGTTTGTTTTATTGATTGTTTTTTATTTTCAATTGGGCGAACTTCAGAAGGGTTAACATCCACACCTGCAACAATTTCAACTCCGCCTTCAACTTTATGATTATTTAAAATCACAGCATCAGGGCCCAGTACTTGAGAAATTTCTTTCAAGCCTGCCTGCATACTTTTTGCAAAAAAACGCTTAACTTTCATATTAACCCTCTCTTTGAATCACAATTAATTCAAAATTTGACACTTTTTTATTGACCTACACTTGCGACGATTGTTATTTTTTTATTGTCAGGTATTTCTTGAAAAGACAATACATGTATATTTTCAATACTATGTCGGCAAAATCTAACGACTAACATTCTTATTGAAGCTGGCACCAATAATACTGCTGGACGACCTTCAATTTCTTGTTTTTGCACGGCTTGGGCTAATGACTGTTTTAATTTTTCTGCCATCATCGGCTCTAACATTACCGTGTCCAAATTTCCGTCATTACCAGATTGTTGCATACTCTTGAGCAACAAGTGTTCCAAATCTTTTTCTAATGTGATGACAGGTAATTCATTTTCGCTACCTACAATGTTTTGTATAATTAATCGTGATAAACCTTGGCGTGCAGCTTGAGTTAATAGATTGGCATCTGTTGTTGGTGGTTGAATATTGGTGATAGATTCAGCAATAGAACGCATATCTTTTATTGGCACATCTTCTATTAATAGATTTTGTAGAACTTTTAATAGCAAACTATGAGAGACACAGTTAGGAATTAATTCTTCGGCAAGTTTTGGTGACGATTTTTTTAATTGTTCGATTAAATGCTCAACATCTTCATGGCCTAATAATTCATAACTATGTTGATGCAATACTTTATTCACATGAGTAGCAATTACTGTCGAACAATCTACAACGGTATATCCTAAAGTCTGTGCTTTTTCTTTGTCTTTTGATTCAATCCAAATCGCTTCCAATCCAAAAGCAGGATCTTTTCCAACAATACCATCTACACTTCCAAAAACCTGCCCCGGGTTAATAGCTAACTCTTTGTCGGGGTAAACTTGTGCCTCTGCAATTGTCACTCCCATTAATGTGATTCGATAATGGTCTGGCATTAATTCTAAATTATCCCGAATATGAATCGATGGCATTAAAAAACCTACATCTTGTGAAAACTTTTTACGAACACCTTTGATTCTTGACAATAATTGACCACCTTGTGATTTATCAACAATGGCTATTAATTTATAACCCACTTCTAATCCGACAATGTCAACAGTTTGAACATCGTCCCATGACAATTCCTTATTTTCATCTTCAATTGGTGCATCCTGAGGTACACCATTTTCGTCCGTTATTTGTTTTTTACCTGTGGCACTATCGGTATCTTCTTCTTTATTTTTAAGTGTAATCCAATAGGCAGCTGAACCTAGAATTGTAGCCAGCATTAAAAACACAAAATGAGGCATACCAGGAATAATACCCATAATAAACATAATACTGGAGCTCACCCATAATGCTTTGGGTTTAGTTAATACTTGAGAGGCTATTTGAGATCCTATATCTTCTTTTTCACCGTTTCGAGTTACCATGATTGCGGTAGCTACCGATAATAATAACGAAGGTATTTGAGCGACCAATCCATCACCAATGGTTAATAACGCGTACTTTTCGACCGCATCTGCAAATAATAAATCATGTTGCATCATACCAATGGTTAATCCACCAAAAATATTGATAAATAAAATAAGTAAACTCGCAATTGCATCTCCTTTTACAAATTTTGACGCGCCATCCATTGACCCATAAAAATCGGCTTCACTAGCTACTTCTGCTCGGCGAAGTTTAGCTTGATCGGCATCTATTAAGCCGGCATTTAAATCCGCATCAATGGCCATTTGTTTACCGGGCATTGCATCTAATGTGAATCTTGCTGACACTTCCGAAACACGACCTGCACCTTTAGTTACAACGACAAAATTAATAATCATTAAGATCGAAAATACAATTAGACCTACGGCATAATCACCCCCAATTACAACCTCACCAAAGGCCTTAATTACTTCACCTGCTGCATTACCCCCTTCGTGACCATACATTAAAACAACACGCGTAGAAGCTACATTTAACGCCAAGCGCAATAATGTTACTACCAGTAATACACTTGGGAAAACAGAGAAGTCTAGAGGGCGTAAAACATAAATAGACATCAACAATACGATAATGGCAATGGCAATATTAAAAGTAAAAAAAACATCGAGTAAGAAAGTGGGGACAGGTAATGTCATTAAGCCAAGCATGGCTAATAACAATATAGGAACACCATATTGTAAGTTTAATAAAAAGAGCGACTTAGCCTTAAACAAACCCTTGGCTTCCGCTTTATTCATATTTCTTAAATTAGAAATATTTTTTTTAAAAGACTTCACAGATGGTAAATTAGACTGAGCCATGACCTTTAATACCTTAACTTTTTTTTGACAGCATGTGGCGCTATCGCAAAAGTGATACCAAGGTTAGTTTTACTTTTTTATTATTATAAAAAAAGGCAACCGAAGCTGCCTTTGTTAACTAATAACCCCCAATTAAACTCTGAGATTTAAGGTTGTTGAGTAAAATCCTCACAAGCTACAACAATACCTGATTCATCAATACATTCCTCTGCCTGTAAAGGTAGATACTGTTCAATTGCGAGCAGATTACCAGGGAAAAAATCCATTGTACGAGATTCACCTACTGGATAAGGTCCCATAACAAAATTCGGCTCAGTTCCAATGTCAGTTGAAGTCCCTGTATCAGTAGCAGTACCTGTATCCCCTGGGTATTTCATCCCTTCCACTTTCCAAATATAAAAACCACTTTCATCAAATGCCATTAATTCAGTTGCATTTGGAAATGGTGAATTTGGTAACACGTCTAAAGCTAAGTTGGTTGCCGACGAAAACGTAACGCTCATAGCTTCCGTTTCAGTGAAAAATGCTTCTATAACAAATGCTTCTATATTGCTATTAGTATTTTGTAAGAATTCAAAACTTACTTTAAACACCATTAAACGGTAAAAGTCAGGTATTTCAGGCATATTAGGATCTATGACCCACGAAAATGTAGGATCTGTTGATACGTTAAGCTCAATATGATCCCCTTCAAAATCTGACTTTGCATAGGTAGGCATTTCAGAAAACGAATTTAAATATATATTCTCCATTGTTGGCCCATCTTGCTCAGCACCAGGTTCATACACTTCTTGACTTACATCAAAAGTAGGACCTGTAACAGTCACACCTGGTAAAACTATTTCTGATGAATAATTACAATGATATTGCGCACCAACTAATGGAGGTTCAGAAACTGTACCATCTGGATTTATCATTTCACAAGCCTCACTTTCTACATGTAATAATCCACCCCAAACGTTAAACCAAACATTATCTGTAGGCCACCACATTTGTTCAAACACACCTGCTTCTTGATCAGCATCTAACACATTAAATCCAACTTCCCCTTCCATTTGTTCATCTAAGAACACTCTAACTTCAACCCATGAGTCATTAGTGCGTTTCATTAAATCGTTTATCGTTGGTGTTAATGTATAACCACCTACAGAATCAATGGCTGATACAGCTAAAGTAGTAGTACTACATGACCATTGGAAGTTTTCATCTTCAGTACACATCTCTTCCACAATTGCCACTTTATATTGATCCGCGCCGCTTACTGGTAAATTATTAACGACACCGGTTAAAGAGAATGTACCTGTTAAATCCAATGGATCGCCAACTCTAAATGGCGCATTTGAATGCCCACCTGAACCTAAGAATTCACCAGTATTACCATCAATGAAGTTTACATTAACACTCACATGATAAGGTCGTTCAGTCAGCTCTTGTGCAGCTAAATCAACAGGAACAACAAATCGATTACCAAAAATTCGTACATCTTCATCCCATGTAGTATAGACATGCTCCCAATTACATCCCATCATACCTGTTGCATCTGATTGCTCATAACACACTTCATGACCTATATCTAATTGATAAACAGGTACAACCCCTTCAGGTAGATTATCAAAGTTTGGCTCATCCCAAGCAATTTCAATGACTGTTCCTGGTGCAAAAGCTGACATTGTATAGTTTGCTTGCAACTCATTAAACGCTGCCCAATCCGCTTCAGAAGCACCATTATCAGGATACTGAGGCTCTGCTAATGGAGAAGTTAATACTGGACGTAAATTATTTAAACCTAAAATTAATCGTTTTTCAAAAACAGCTATTTCAACTTGGTCTGTATTATAATTAACCGTTATTGTATATGGACCGGATGTAAAATCAGTTACGATTTTCCCATCTGTTTCCAATTGAGCCCACACTAGATCCCAATTAACAAAATCACCATTTACATCATCTGCTTTAAATTCTTGCGCTAACTCTTCACCTGCTCGCCAAGGATCCAAACCCCAACACGAATCACCTTCATTATTGGTTAGTGCAATTGATGCCGTCACTAAATTATCCGCAGTAGATGCAGTTGTTGGGTAGGTTAATGTCACCGCTGTCACATCAAAATTATCACCCACTGTTTCATAACACGCCCAAGCACTTAATACATCCTTTTCAGTTCCAGATACATTATCCCAATATATATCAGGATGGATTTCTAAATGCTGTACTGACAAACCTTCATACAATGAAATATCAAATCCAGAATCAAAATCCATCCAACCATATATAGCTAAAAGATGTTCAGGGTTAAAATCGTAGCCTCTGTCTTGATTAATTTCACCATTAGTATCACGCTCATATGAAATAAGATCCGCTAAATACGTCTCAATTACATAAATAGTAATCGTGATTGCTTGAGGCACATTAATAGCTGAAGTACCTGTTAAGGATGTCCATTTAACCCTTTCTCCAGGAGGGAAGATCCCCATTAATACGGATGGCACATCAGCCATTTCTACTCGTAACCTTGTTAATTCAACTTGTTCCTCAGCTGTTAACTGATTTACAGATGATTCTAATGCAGCAATAGCATCAATTCTTGCATAAATATTTGCTAACTCGGCACTAAATGCAGCCAATGCATTAGATAATGAAAGCTGTGTCGCCATTTCGGGGTTTTGAAATGATAAACCTTGATACACAGCACCTAATACGTCTGAAACTGTTTTAGTCGCTCCTGCGGCATATTGATCACCAAAATAGTCAATGAAAAATTGAGGGGCACCACCATCACCATCTTGTATTAATTGCGCAAATAATTCCTCCATGACTGCCCTGCCTTCATCTGAGGAAGATGCCACATCATCAACTTCATAAGACTCCGAAACCGCTGCGTTTTCAACTATTTCAATTTTTTCTACAATTCTGTCATCTGTAATAATTGCTGCTACAAGTTGATCTAATAGCTCTTGATTATCTGCTGCCGCTGCAAAAGATGCCAAATCAAAATTAGAATCAGGATCGTTAATAACTTCTTCGATGACAACTGTTAATGTATCGTTTAAATCTTCAATGAAATTTTGACTTAATAAATCACCACCTGTTTCGAAATAGCTCGATTTTACTTTTTGCACAACCACTTCAGTTTTAACAGTAGTAGTTGGAGTAATTTCAATTATTGTTGCTTGTGTTTCCCCTAGTGGTACATAAGCTATATTCGTTAATGTCGTAACCACTCCTGTGCTGTCTTGAACAGAAATTTCAACGATATAATTTAAACCATCGGTGACACCTGTAATTATAAATTGAGGATCAGCACCGCTTGGAATATAAATTTCAACTTCCAAATCAGACATATTAATGGGGTTTTTATTACCCTTACCATCCATCCAATAAACAACAAAATTACTTTGCGTTAAAGCTTCGGCTGCTTTTGCTCTTAATCCATCATATGAGGTCACGCCATTTTTAGATGCTATTTTCGCTAGGGTTTTAGGTGTAATTTGACTAACCCCTACTACTCCCGCTAATTTTGCTTCTCCTATTGCAAATTCAGCTTCTTCATCAACAATATAATCACTAGCCAAAGCTTCTGATGTATCAATTGATTCAGACTCATCTTCAGAGAAGTCGTTAAATAAATCTGAAAAACTTTGAGTAATCTGCTCTTTACTATCATCATCAAGATTATCAACAATATCTTTACAGCCCACACTAATGGCAAGACTTAAGGCGACTACGACAAATGGTATTTTATTATTCATTACAAAATTCTCTTTGGTATTATTAACAAGTACCCAAAAGAATAGCCCTAATAAATAAATTACAAGAAGATTACAGGGAGTTTTTTGTAGTTAATATTAACTAAATGTTAACGATTGTAGCGAAGGTTTAAGTTGATCTATTTATACTATTTCTTATGATTTTCGACGTCAAAATAACTTTATCTCATTTATCATTTTTAAAATAAATGACGTAACATGACCTTAAATTACAGGCATAAAAAAAGGCAGGAATTCCTGCCTTTAACTATTTCTAATTAACTTATTGAGCTCTTGAACTCTGCATATCCGAAACTGGATTCATATGGTTTAAGTCAGCTACAAATAAATAACCTTTTGAACGAACAGTTTTAATTCTACGAGGATGTAATGGATCGTCCCCTACTTTTGGTCGAATTCTTGAGACTCTGACATCAACCGACCGATCTTGCCCATCGTATTCAATTCCGCGTAATTGATGAAATATTTCTTCTCTGGTTAAAATTTCACCTGCGTGGCTTGATAATAACCACAACAAGTCAAATTCTGCACTTGTTAATTCTATGGTTTCATCTCCAAGCCATGCCTCACGCATTGTATTATCAATGGTGAGTTCGCCGAACTTTAAACGATCTTGTTGTTGCGCTGCGCCATCCAAATCCTCATGAGAGTGTCGTCGTAACAAAGCTTGCGCTCGTGCTAACATTAGTCGATTTGATACCGTTTTGGACAAATATTCATCCGCACCCATATCCAACCCTAACACTTGATCTAACTCATCAGCTCGATGAGATAACATCATTATTGGGCCTGTATAAAGCTGGCGTGATAATTTACAAATCGTTAAGCCATTTTCACCAGGAACGTTTAATTCAAGCATAATTAGGTCTGGTTTTTCATCGTCAATTCGTTGAATTGCCAAACTACCATTGTGCTCTATAGCCACATCAAATCCGTTAGAAATTAGATAATCGCTAAGTTGTTTCGAAAAATTGACGTCATCGTCAATGATCAGTACTTTTTGCTTATTAGTTTGATTTAAATAAGTCACTATATAACCCACCGCATTAAAAAGAGTTCACTACAAAGTTACAAATTCGAAAGAAACATAACTTTGTGACTTAATATTAAATCTAGTCACAATTTGAAAATTTGCCTGCATTAAATAATTTGTTTTAACAGAAACTTTTATTAAGCTCACAGTGAAATTGAATATTGATAAATAAGAGGGTGTTTATGGAGAGTTTTGACGCAATTAGAAGACTTTAACAATATTATAATGACTATATTGGCTATTTTTAAGAAATAAGCATTACAGACTATTAACGTAATTAAATGTAACTGGAAACGAGAAATAGTAGGTTGCATTAAGATATGGAACAATCGCTGCTGTTAGCACTGCTAATACTTACCCAATATTGATTAAAACTAATGAAAATGTAAGTTTTGCACAAGAAAATCTATATTTAGGGTGAATAAACACCCCTTAACAATATTATGTCTACAGATTATTTTGATTAGTGCCTTGTAGAAAGACTTTTGATATTTATTTTGCTGATAGGCGTAAGTGATCACGATGATATAAATAACAGATCAACCTAAGATTGCAGCATCTCCACGACCTTGACGAACAATTTGTGGCAATTCGTCTAAGAAACTTACAACAGTTGTATCATCGTCAGCGCAATACCCACCATCTACAATTAAATCAACAGCGTGTCCAATCTGCTCGTTTATGTCCCAAGGTTCAACTAACGCTTCATCTACACCAGGTAATATGAGTGATGTGCTCATAAAGGGTTCGCCCAACTGCTCAAGAATGGCTTGAGTAATCGCGTGATCTGGAATCCTTAACCCTATCGTTTTCTTTTTAGGATGTAATAAACGTTTAGGTACTTCACGACTTGCTTCTAATAAGAAAGTATAAGCACCGGGTGTATTACTTTTCATTAAACGATATTGATCATTGGCTACTCTGGCGTAAGTGGCAATTTCAGATAAATCACGACAAACCAAAGTTAAATGATGTTTTTCATCAATTTCTCTAATTCTACGAATACGATCGACGGCTTTTTTATCACCCATGAGACAAGCTAATGCATAACTTGAATCGGTAGGATAAGCAATTACCTGCCCTTTTCTAAGCGCCTCAGCTACTTGACGAACTAATCGTAGTTGAGGGGTTTGCGGATGAATCGTTAATATTGTACTCATGTATCACTCTTTAATCGTGTCCAAGACATTCGACCTATTATTAGCAATAATTGGGCAATTATGATCGCAAACCCTAAATAAACCATACTATTTAGAGTTAAAGTCCAATCTGGGCTACTCGCGAATAAATTATCCATACCCGATAACCCCATAACCATCACTGCAGGAGCGATAGCATTAACCGTTTCAACCGAATTATCGATGGGGATTAATAAACCTACGGCAAAGGTTGTCCACGTACATGCAATCACCCAAAACGATTTAAAAAACAACTTCAGCATGAAATATATTAATATCAGAAAAATAGAACTCGTTAATAAATAGATTAACCACGACTGTAAATAGAAATCTGCATGCATCATATTTGATTATTCAACCCAATTAATTATGTGTTCTTCCCAGTCTTGCTCGGGAACAGTGTTGTCTTTAATTATCTTCTGACTGCTAATACTTTGTTTGTTTCGAACCGTATTACTTATTTTTGCGTTTTTTTCTAAGTCATTTAAAGGATGCCACAATGCTAAAGGTGTTCGTTCATTCACTAAACGATAACTGCATGTATTAGGTAACCAATAGAAGTTTTCAACGTCTTCTTTTTTAAGCCACACACAATTTGGCACTAACTCTTGACGTTTTTGATACACAGTACAACGACAATCGTCACTCATATATTGACAAACTAAGTTGGTGTAATACACCGTACTGTCAAAGTCGTCTTCTAGTTTTTGCAAACAACATTTAGCGCAACCATCACAAAGGGATTCCCATTGTTTTTGATCTAAATCGTCTAAAAAAGGTAATGGAGTAAATGGAAAACTCATTTTTTTAAAACCTCTAACCTAAGTTTGAACAATTTAAGCTTGAACAAACCAAGCTGCAACAATCTATGTACCAATGTCAGACCCACCCATGTTTTCATATTTTTCTGACGTGTCTTTATAAAGGTCCAACATATAGTCGTCTTTTTTATCTGGTAATTGCAAATAAAAACCTTCTTTATTTAACGCCTCAACTAATTGTTTACGAGTAAAGCGCGCAAAGGTTTTATCTTTTTTAAGCAAAAGGTTTAAGGTATGAACCGGTGTGCCAAAAATTTCGACCAAACCTGCTGGCAATTTTTTTAGATCTTTACTTTTAAGCGCATACAAATACGTATCCGCTTGTTTATTTGTTTTGTATACAGACACAATTTGATTCAATAAATCATTCATGATTTAAAAACTCCAATAATACAGGTTGTAGAAAACGTTGACGGTAACCAGAAAAATAACTTTCATCGTAAATGAAGCTAGGTTTTTCTAACACATATTTGCGATAGAACCCTTCCAATTGTTTTTTATTACACACACAATCTGGGTAAACATCTAATGCCTGAGCCGTTAAGTTAATTTGTTGTTTCAGTTTTTTAACATTCGCTTGTGATTTTACACTTAAAGGCACCTCAATTAATGTCAAATCTTGTAACTTCGAGACCATCGTACTAGTTGGATCATCCAAATACACAATTTGCTCATTGATACAGTCAGCTACTAATTGAGCGTATTTACGAATTTGTTTAGGATGTACATCCACAAGTGAACTCACTTGTGATTTACTTTGGGGTAATCGCTCTGCAATTTGCGCCAAAGCAATATCATTAAATACTCGTGTTCTTGGTACATTATCTTCACGCGCTATTTGTTCACGCCAGATACACAGCTGTTTTAATATAAATTGATTTTTAGGCTGTAATTTCCAGGCACGTTTAACTTTTAAATAATATTGATCATGTGGTTTGCCTTTCATGTTACTTGCTAAACGAGCTGAATCTTCAAGCACCACGTCAAACCGATCTTTTTCGATTAAGGCAGCTTGTAGTTGCTTATATATTTGTTCTAAATAAATAACATCGTCGGCAGCGTATTGTTTTTGACTTGGCGTTAATGGTCGTTGTAACCAGTCTGACTGAGTTTGATCTTTTGCTAATACAACTTGCAGACCATGCTCAATGAGTTTTGCATAACCAATACCTTCACCAATGTTTAGCCATTTCGCGGCTAATTGTGTATCTAATACCGGTTCAACAAATATTCCTAATGCCGATGAAAATACTTCCACATCTTCACTTAACGCATGTAAAACTTTTAATATTTTAGGGTTGGTTAAAAGTGGTTTTAAACAAGATAAATCTTCAATCGCTTTGGGATCAATTACATAGGTAATTCCGGCCGCTTTAATCTGAATTAAAGCCAAAATTGGGTAAAATGTTTGAGTACGGATAAACTCAGTATCTAAAAATATTGTATCTTGTGTTTCCCACAAAGCTACTTTAGATTCCAACTCACTTTGACTGGTTATATATTCGTAATTCTGATTATTTGACAACTCTTGATTATTTGACAATATGGCGCGCCTGTAATGCTCGAGATAACGTTCCCGCATCTGCTTGATCTAATGATTTACCAAGGGGTAATCCCTGAGCTAAGCGAGTCACAACCACTTGGCTTTCACTTAGTAAGTGTGCAATATAATTAGCAGTTGCATCCCCTTCAATTGTGGGATGGGTTGCGATAATAACTTCTTCAATTGGTAAACTATGAATAAATTCGGCTAATTTATCTAAGCCTAATTGCTGCGGACCAATTCCATCTATGGGTGATAAATGACCATAAAGCACATAATAACGACCTTCAAATAAACCGGAGTTTTCCATAAACTGCAAGTCAGATGGGCTCTGCACAATACACAGTTTGCTTTCATCTCGTTCAATATCTTCACAAATTTCACAACACTGTTTTTGGGTTAATACTCGGCACATTGAACAGTGTTTTAAGTTATTTAGCGCATCATTTAATGAGTCTACTAACACTTTGGCACCTTCACGATCACGCTCCAATAAATGCAGCGCCATCTTTTCACTGCTTTTTTGTCCAATACCTGGAAGCACTCGCAGTGCATGAACTAATTGTTGCAAACTATTCATAAATTATCGTCTGGTGTTAAAATTAACTTGATCGTTTAAATTCACTATTGCTTAAAAAACCTAAAAAGGCATTTTAAATCCTGGTGGTAAATCCATACCAGCGCCCATTTGGGACATAGAGTCTTTGTTTTTCTCTTCAATTCTGCGATTAGCATCATTTAATGCCGCAGCAACTAAATCTTCTAATAATTCTTTGTCTTCGCTCATTAACGATATGTCGATGTCTACTTTTTTAACATCGTGCTGGCCGTTAACGATTATTTTAACTAGACCGGCACCTGATTGGCCTTCAACTTCTACTTTTGCTTGTTGTGCTTGCGCTTGTTGCATTTTTTCTTGCATTTCTTGCGCTTGCTTCATCAAACCTTCCATTCCACCTTTAAACATAATTATCTCTTTTTTAAGTTGTTGGTTTAACTGTCTCTATTAATACAGAGGCTGTAAATTGTTGTTGTAGATATTGCACAATATCATGTGCGGCAAATTCTATATTTGCGCGTTTTTGTTTGATTTCTTTACGCTGAGTTTGATAAACAAAAGGGGTTTGAGACACCAAACCAAAACTCACTGTTACCGGTTTTTGTGGTGGTAATGATGATTCATTAAGTTTTTGTTTTAACGCCTCTAAATGCGAGGGGTTAAATAAACGTTCATGCTGCTCGCAAATCACTAATTCAATGCTGTTTTCATGCTCAATCCACTGTGAATTTGAAAAAATACTGCCCAATAAACCCTTTAAATCTAACTGTGCAAATGCTTCAATCCAATGATCTGATTGGATAATGGGTTGATCCAATAACGCTTGATCGTCAACATCGTTAGTTAATACAGCTTCATTTATGATGGGTTCAAATTCAGCTTGCGTATTCACATTTGGAACAGGAGCTGGTGTCTGCTGTACTTGGCTCGGTGCAGAGTTTTGAATTAAGCTAGGATTTGGATTAGGATGATTGTCAGGTGTAAATGGCAAAGACGGTTCAGGAGTAGATACCACCGCTGGTTCAAAGGATTCAGCTATAGGGTTTTCAACTATAGGATTTTCAATTATAGTTTCAGCTTGAACGGGTGAACTTTGCTCAACAAATTCCTGTACGGTTGTTTCATGTACCGTTTCTTGATTCTCATTTTGTGCAGCAATTATTTGAGGCTCGGATTCTTGAGGTGCTGATTCTTGAGTAACAGACTCTTGAACCATGATTTCAGGCTCAGGTTGTTCAACTTTATTCTCAACTTTAACGACCTCTTCGACTATTTCTTCAACTATTTGCTCAGCTACAATTGCTACTTCAGGCGTCTTAACTGGTGCAGATTCTACACTTAACTCTGCATTATGCGCTTGGGGCTTTGGGCTTGTAGGCTCCGCTATTTCTGTAACAGGTTTTGTGTTTGTGGAGACAACAGCTGCGCCTTCAATCACATTGCTATTTGGTAAATCAGGTAATTCACCAATGATGGGTTGATCCGAAAATGCCATGATTCGCATCATCGCCATTTCAAAACCCACTTTGCCATCTGGGGAGATTTTTAAATCAGAAGTCGATTGTAATGCCAATTGATAACACAATTGAATGTGCTCAGAAGTGGTTGTTTTGGCTATTTCAATTAAATATTCATTATTGTATAACGCGTTATTTAATACCGATGGCGCCATTTGTGCAATTGCCAAGGTGTGAAAATACGCCACCACTTCTTGTAAAAGATTTAAATAATCAGGTGCGTGTTCTGATATTTTATTGATCAGATTTAACAACGCACTGGCATCAACTTGTAATAACAAACGCACAATTTTTTGAACTTGGCTGGAATCCACATTACCTAGCATGTCATTAACATCACTAGTAATGATTTTGCCTTGACCAAATGCAATAGACTGATCCGTTAAACTCATTGCGTCACGCATACTGCCATTGGCAGCTTTGGCTAGTTGCCATAATGCGGGGGTTTGAAATTCAATTTTTTCAGCGGCTAAAACGTGCTCTAAATGCCCAACCACCATTTCTACTGACATATTTTTAAGATTAAATTGCAAACAACGAGACAATACTGTCATTGGCAATTTTTGAGGATCGGTGGTTGCGAGTAAAAACTTCACATGCTCAGGGGGTTCTTCAAGGGTTTTTAACAAGGCGTTAAAACTGCTTTTAGACAACATGTGTACTTCATCGATTAGATAAACTTTATAACGCCCTCTTGTTGGAGCATATTGTACGTTTTCTAAAATTTCACGAGTGTCTTCAACTTTGGTACGAGATGCGGCATCAACTTCGATTAAATCAACAAAACGTCCGTCGTTAATTTCTTGGCATGCTGCACATACACCACATGGATTACTGCTGATGCCTTTATCGCAATTTAAACTTTTAGCAAAAATACGAGCAACGGTGGTCTTACCCACACCTCGAGTACCTGTAAACAAATAAGCATGATGCAATCGATTTTCATCTAACGCATTAATTAACGCACGTAAAACGTGAGTTTGGCCAACCATCTCATGGAAGTTTTTAGGGCGCCATTTACGTGCCAGTACTTGATAACTCATAGTAATCTTCGATGTATAAATTGTTGGCTATGCTACCACATGGTAAGACTTAAGTTAAAGGAAGATTAAACCTAAGAAGCGTTTGATTTTATTGAGATTTTTCAGAGGAAATAGTGATCAACAATCAGTCAATCACTATACAATAATCGCAGTTATTGAGTCGGCGCAGATTGGTAATTTTTACGATTGCGTTTAAAACGCTGATATTCATTTACAGCATTATTATGCTCTTGCAAAGTGGTTGAGAAGTAATGAGTGCCGTCACCTTTTGCAACAAAATAAAGCGCTTCCCCTTCATTTGGATTCAAAG
Source organism: Pseudomonadales bacterium (assembly GCA_022968985.1). Lineage (GTDB taxonomy): Bacteria > Pseudomonadota > Gammaproteobacteria > Pseudomonadales > Natronospirillaceae > Marinicellulosiphila. The sequence goes on from JALJPK010000016.1 coordinate 26,849, forward strand.
CGGCAAAAATTGCCTCTTCGCCACTGGCAGCAATAGGGGTTGGCGGCAAACCTTTATTCATATACGTATTATAGGGGGTATAGGTTCTTAAATGCGCTCGGGTTAAATTGCCGTCGTACTTATCTCCTACCCCATAAATAACAGTTGGATCGGTTTGCAAACGCATATTCTTGTGTATTCTTCGAATAAACACACCGGCTATTTCAGGGCGTTCAAACGCTGCCCCTGTTTCTTTTTCTACAATAGAAGCCATTATCAAAGCTTCGTAGGCATTTTTATAAGGCAAATCTTTTGCTCTATTGACCCATTGTTGTTCTAAAACCGATTCTAATTTTGAATACGCTCGTTTTAAAAGATCTAAATCTGAATCGCCTTTTTGATAAAAATACGTATCTGGAAATATCAAACCCTCCAAACTTAAATACGGCGTATTAATGGCTTTTAGAATTTGTGATTCTGACATCTCCCACAACTCATGTTTAAGCTGATCGTTTTGAGCCAACTGCGCTAAAAATTCTTTTACAGTTTTACCTTCAACAAAAGTCAAACTGTATTGCACAGACTGGCCTGATTCAAAAATTGCCAAAACGTCCATCACATTCATATTGACAGGAATCTGAAACTCACCTTGTTTAATATTGGGTGTATCGGTAAAACGTAATAACAAACTCAAATGACGACTATTTTTAATCAAGTTTTGTTACTCTAACGCGTTAAGCGTTTGAATCAAACCTTGGCCCGATTTCACTTCCCAAGAGATAGCCACGTCATTAGATAAGTGCTGTGACAGTAAAGCTTGGCAATACCAATACACACCAGCGAAAGCCAATGCAGCAAACATAAGAATTATTATTAGAATTTTTTTAATCATAGGGATAATTGTAGGATATCTTCTTCGCAATTTATTAAAGGGTTTTGACTGATCGACAATACGGGGCATACACCTTGAAGTCGATTAGTCACAAATGATTTTTGAATTTGACCCACTTCGTCTTCATGTAATATACGAAGCTTTATGTTTGGATTTTGTTTTAAAATAACATGACGCTCAATACCCTGCACTCCAGCAATATCAATGGGTGGGGTAAACCAAGTATTATCAAAACAATAAAATAAGTTCGACTGAATACCATCATGCACAAAACCATTCGAGCATTTCATCCAAGCTTCATCTGCATTTTGATGGGTTAATTGCGCTTTTGCCAAAACACTGTCTAAGCGATTTAAATGTTTGATTCCCGCTAGGGCAGAATTAACTGAAATAGGTATATTGCTGATTTCAATATCAACTCCATTACTCCAAATGGGTTTAGGCAAATCAAATACCTGAACCACAATATCAACATCAGAGCCATCCACTGCATAACCACGCAACACACTGTTTCGTGTAATGATGATTTTTAAACCATATTGCTTATTTTTATCTTGTTGTTTAAAGGTTTGTTTTAGATATTGATCAAGACGGATACAAATACCGGGAATATTTTTGAATTGAAGTCGTAACAAACCATCGATCATTCGAGCTTGATGCGCTTTCCAGTGCTCAATTATTTGATGAGACACCTTACAGGTTTCAAACAAACCATCACCATATAAAAAACCACGAT
>JALJPK010000016.1:28465-51132 GCA_022968985.1 Pseudomonadales bacterium
AGTGGTTAATATCATAGGGTTTCTCTATTAATTACCTGCCTAGATAGAGGTTATATCAACATGATCTAGGCATTTTAATTGTCTATAAAAATAGATATTTCTTAAATCTACTTATCTATTTTAGAAAACAATAACGATGCGTTGGTGCCACCAAATCCAAATGAATTAGAAATGGCATGATTAATTTCCATTTTCACAGGTTTACCCGCGGCATAGTTTAAATCACAACCTTCACTTGGATTTTCAAGATTCATCGTAGGGGGTGCCACTTGATCTCGAATAGCCAATAAAGCAAAAATCGCCTCAATTGCACCCGCTGCACCTAATAAATGACCAGTCATTGACTTAGTTGAACTCATCACTAAATCATTTACGTGAGTACCAAATACAGTTTTAGCGGCATTGGTTTCAGCAATATCACCGGCCTGGGTAGAAGTACCGTGTGCATTAATGTAATTAATTGCTTCGGGTTTTAAGTTTGCATCACGTAGTGCATTTTGCATTGCTAATGCGGCACCTGATCCATCTTCTGGTGGTGATGTCATATGAAACGCATCCCCACTCATACCAAACCCGGTTAATTCGCCGTATATTTTGGCACCACGCGCTTTAGCATGCTCATATTCTTCTAAAATTAATGTGCCTGCACCATCGGCTAATACAAATCCGTCGCGATCTTTATCCCATGGACGAGATGCAGTTTGTGGTGAGTCATTTCTTTTAGATAATGCTCTTGCCGCAGCAAAACCACCAATACCTAATTTACATGATGCTTTTTCAGCACCACCGGCCACCATTACATCCGCATCACCAAAGGCGATGTTTCGAGCGGCATAACCAATACTATGACTTCCAGACGTACAGGCAGTTGTAATAGCAAAGTTAGGACCTCTTAGACCATAACGGATTGAAAGTGTGCCAGCGGCCATATTAATAATGGCAGAGGGAATAAAAAATGGGGATATTCGGCGGGCACCTTTGTCATGCAAAATCTGTGAGTTTTTATCAATATCAGGTAAACCACCAATCCCTGAGCCGATCGAAACCCCTATTCTTGCTGAGTTTTGCTCAGTAATTTCAAGACCAGAGTCATTTATTGCTTCTTCAGTTGCCGCAATGCTGTAATGAATAAACGTATCCATCTTTCTTGCCGCTTTAGCATCGACATATTTAGTGATGTCAAAATCTTTTACACTTGCGCAAAACGTTGTACTTAAGCCGTCAGTATCAAAATCAGTAATGTCATTCATACCGCTTTTGCCAGATAAAATACCATCCCAAGTACTAGCAACATCGTTACCTAAGGGAGTGACCATACCAATTCCGGTTACTACCACACGTCTAAAGCTCATTGTTTCCCCTCAATTCTTATTTTCTTTAATTAGTAAATACTCAAATTTATATATTCATTATTTTAAACGTATAAATTTGGACATTTTTTTTAGTAAGCCAGATAAAACAAAAGCCGAACTGCCTAAGACAATTCAGCTTATTTGGAATGACAGAAATAGTCTGCCACACCTAAAATCTAATTAAACGTTTGAATTAACGTAATCGATTGCTGATTTAACAGTTGTTAATTTTTCAGCTTCTTCGTCAGGAATTTCAGTTTCGAATTCTTCTTCTAACGCCATTACTAATTCAACAGTATCAAGTGAATCTGCACCTAAATCGTCAACAAATGATGCTGATTCAACAACATCTTCTTCTTTAGCACCTAGTTGTTCAGCAACAATTTTCTTTACGCGTTCTTCGATAGTACTCATAATCTATTCACTCCTTAGTGAAATAATAACAAAAGGATTTTGTATATAAAAACAGTGGGCTATTTTAGTTTAAGTTAAACATTCTGCAAGAGAAATCTTTACATTCGTTTAAAGTTAGCCTTTTTGCAGCGAACTTCGCCAAAACAACCCTTAATTGTATTTTTTTAACGAATTATATCCGTCAAAAAAAATTACATATCTATTCAACACTGCTCTTAATTGCTTACGTTAGTAGTAAACTTGAGATATTTAACTCGCAATATGTCCGCTTACAACCGTAAACGAACACTTTTTAAGCAAATAATTTCAAATTAACAACAGCGAAATAGATACAAAATTAGTTGGTGTATAAACCACCGTTTACATTAATGGTTTCACCAGTAATGTAAGCTGCTGCGTCGCCTGCTAAAAACACAACCGTTGCCGCAATTTCTTCAGGTTTACCTAAACGTCTAGCAGGTACATTAGCTAAAATCGCATCACGTTGCGCTTCTGGAATCGCATCCGTCATATCAGTTGCAATAAAACCAGGCGCAATAGAGTTAACTGTCACACCACGAGGTGCCATCTCTTTAGCTAAAGAGCGAGTAAATCCTTCAACACCTGCTTTTGACGCACCATAATTCACTTGACCAGCATTACCCATACAGCCAATAACAGATGAGATATTAATGATACGGCCAAAACGTGCTTTAGACATCGCTTTGATTGCTGCTTTACTAACACGAAAAACAGAACTTAAATTAGTGCTGATCACATCATCCCACTGATCTTCTTTCATACGTAAGAATAAGTTATCTTTTGTGATACCTGCGTTATTTACAACAATCAGCGCATCACCAAACTCTTCTTTAATCGACTTAAATAACGCATTGATTTCTTCAGAGTTATTAACATCTAATTTAGCACCACGACCAGACTCACCTAAATAAGCAGAAATCGACTCAGCGCCATTTTCACTTGTTGCTGTTCCGATTACTTTAGCGCCTTGAGCAGCTAATGCTTCTGCGATTGCTTTACCAATACCACGGCTAGCGCCGGTTACTAATGCTACTTTACCTTCTAAACTCATAATTTTTCCAAAACTGTTTGTTATGTCAGATTTAAGATTTGATAAAAACTCGTTTTACCAAACCAGAATATAATTTTTAGTTTGCAGCAGCTGCTTCTTGCATTTTCTCTGACTGTTCGATGTTAGTAACAGTCAGTGCTTAATGAATACGTCGATTTAACCCACTTAATACTTTACCCGGTCCACATTCTACTGTCGCTTGAAGACCTTGTTCAACCATAAAGATCACACTGTCAGACCACAATACAGGTTTAAACAATTGTTCAACCAAGTTAGCTTTAATAGTTGTCGGATCCGTAACAATACTTGCGCATACATTTTGCACAACAGGAATTGATGGTACTTTAAATTCAATTGATTCTAATTCTTTAGCTAATTGTATTGCGGCTGGTTTCATCAAAGCACAATGCGAAGGGGCAGAAACATTTAATAATAACGCACGTTTAGCGCCCTTTTCTTTACAGATAATACAAGCACGATCGATGGCTTCTTTGTTACCCGCAATCACTACTTGACCTGGTGAGTTAAAGTTAACCGCTGCCGCTACTTGATTTTGTGCCGCTTCTGCACAGGCTTCAATAACCAGATCATTTGCCAAACCAATAATGGCAGCCATGCCACCTTGACCTGCAGGTACAGCAGCTTGCATAAACTGACCACGTAATTTAACTAAATTAACGGCATCGGTAAATTCAATCACACCCGCACAAACAAGCGCGCTATATTCACCCAAACTGTGACCGGCTAAAAACTCAGGTTTTGCACCACCTAATGACTCATAAACACGGTACAAAGCAACCGATGCGGTTAATATAGCGGGTTGAGTAATTTCAGTTTGACTTAACTTTTCAGTGTCGCTGTTTTGTACAAGGTCCCATAAATCGTAACCCAATACACCAGATGCTTCTTTGAATGTTTGAGCAATTAAAGGATATTCTTCAGCAATATCCGCCAACATACCAATAGATTGAGAGCCTTGACCAGGAAATACAAATGCGGTTTTCAAAATTAAGAACCTTTTTAAATGGTTAAATATTAATTTAACTCGATGAATAGATGATGTTATAAAAAGTCGGCATTATTACATAAAATTACGAAAGAGGCAGTTTTTTTGAAATGGAGGGGTTTAAGAAGGCAAATCCAGAGTTTTTATTACTTGTAAGTAGTAAGTAGTAAGTAGTGGGTTTAAAAGCCCCAATCCATATAAGAGGGTCAGATTCAAACTATATTTCAGCTCTATATTATGAGAGCAACATATAAAGTTGATCTGACCCTTTTTAAAAAGGGCGAACAATTAAAACCACACCCTATTCGTTAGATACATGTTTAAATTAATTAAGCAGATTCACTTTTCGCCTCTAACTTTTTAATCTCCTTTAGTACAAACCACAAAGGAATAATCCCTATTACGCCAAATGAGCTATCAGCCATTCTCCATAATAATGGAATCTCTCGAATCGCACCAAACACCATTGCAAACGGAATCACCAATACACAGGCAATCATACCGAACTCAATCACCCATTTATTACGTACAGGATCACGCAGTGGCCCAATAAACAATATCGCCAATACAATATGTGCAAAAGCTAACCAGTCGGTTCCATAAGCTATAAATGGATATTGTTGATAGGTAGATGATAATCCCTCGTAAATTCGAGTCACCCAAAACGATAGCGCTGGCAAAGAATTGCTTAAATTTGAATCTGACCCCAGCCAAGTATTGATATGGCCCATTTGCCATTCTAGGGGGATCGCAGTGATACCACTGAGCAACATACCAAATATAAAAAAGAACAACCAATATCTAATAAACTTATTTTTCGTCAAACTAAACTCCTATCAAACTAACAAAACAACTAATTAAAAAACGGGTAATTAATACCCTTCTCAAACAAATTTTAAACTAACCTTTTTGCCCAATTCCCATCATGCTCTTTTTCACAATTCTCTTGGGTATCGTAGCCCAAATGTGCCACAATATTTTTTACTTTAACATCCACTTCAAGTAACTTAGATTGGATTAATTTTTGCAGTTTTTGCTGATTATTAGCATTTGATTTAAAAAGTTTAAGATTTTCATTATTATCAAATACACAGACTATTTTTAAACTTTTAGGGAAATTCGAATAATTCACCAAATGGGTTAACCATTCAAAACCTTTAATCTCTTTTAAAGCCATATCACAAACACCTGTTAGTACCTTTATAAGTTGGTTATCTATTTTTTTATCTGTTTTACGCATAATTCACCTTTTTTTAAATTCTTGTAAATACAATCAAAAACCAACCATTAAAGAGTGATTAAACGAATATTTACGTTTAGTCTCTCTTATATCATATTGTCCACGGCCAGCTTAAGTTTTGCTATAGCCTCATCATTATAACGATCAAACTGTTCTAATTTTTTGGTTTTTAATTTTCTAAAAAGTGCTCTTTTGTATGAAATGTATACCCACAACCACAGTCAATTATTATGAATATTTCGAATGATTTTACGCTACCACAGTTCACATTCAATTTTTTCATTGAACATATATATTCCTTTTTTATAGTAACACTTTGATATTGATCACTTTTAAAGCGTTATTTGACAGTTTTGAACACTAGTTGAAAAGTTACTGATAAAAGTGCTTTAATTTTGTAATAATTAGGGACATACTGTTATTTCTATGTTTCGACAACCAACGCATAGTCACTGCCCTTAAGTTGGAAAGACTCAATTTTGAGGCCCATGCACTTTTTAAAAACAACAATGAGTAGATATTATGAGCAAGGGACAAGATAGTAAAAAGAGTGATAAGAAAAAGCCGCTTTTAACTGCAAAAGAAAAGAAAGCTGCAAAAAAAGCTAAGAAAAGCGATTCCGGCTTAATTTAGTTACAAAGGAGTCAGGCTACCTTTAATGGTGGCCGCTCCATTTTTAATCCATCCGCTCAAAACCATTCAAACCTTAAGAGTCACCTTTTTCAAACGTTACTACACCTTTTGGCATCACTTCCCAGCTCGCTTTTGAACCCACATAAATATGTTTACCAATTTCAATTTCAGGATCACCATTTACACAACCCAAAGTCACACCATGTATTAAACCGTTATATATCCCACAAAGAGTTGATCCACATTTGCTGCAAAATTGCAGACCAAAACCATGTGTACCAACGTAAGACGTTAATTCCAGTTCACCTGTCAACCACTTAAATTCATGAGGTTCTACAAGTGCATAAGCCGAAGCCTGAGCACTAAATGCTTTACGACAGCGTGAACAATGACACGACCTTGCATCACGAAGTTTACCCGTTACCTGATATTTAATGTCACCACAGAAACATTCGCCAGTTATTGCCATTTTAGACTCCTTAATTCTTCCGTTTTCTGATAATTAAATTTAAGTATTAATAGTGAACGCCTTTGTTAGCATCAATTTAAACTGACACTAACCAAATTTAAGCACTCAAAACCTATCACTTAAGCTTCAACCGCACTTTTAACGCAAACATAAACCGAGTTTGTTGATTCATTGTTTTGAAACGGGTTATACAAAGAAACCACATGTGATTCATAGCTTCCAATACAGTATTTAGGGAGGTCACACCACTCTAAGTATTCAATAAACTAATATTTAAACTTCAGCCTCACTTTTCACACAAACATAAACCGAGTTTGTTGATTCATTGTTTTGAAACGGGTTATAAAAAGAAACCACATGAGACTCAACTGAATCAAATACAGTATTTAATAATGCTTCAAAATTGGCTTCTGGTAAATTTTGTGACCACATAGCAAATACACCGTTAGGTTTGAGTTGTTTTGCCATTAAAGAAAGATTTTCTGTTGTATAAAAACTGGCGTTTGCCGCGTTTAAAAATTCAGTTGGCGAATGATCGATATCTAATAAAATCGCATCAAACTTTTTAGTTTTGTTTTCTGTATCAAACCCTGTTGCCGGATCAGTCGCTAAATCAAAAAAACTACCCAACACATAACGATTACGATCATCGGCATTGAGTATTTTACCTAAAGGCACCAGCTCATCTTTATGCCAGCCAATAACAGTATCTAACGCGTCCACTACTAACAACTCAGCAATTCGTTTGTCTTTTAACGCAGCCACTGCGGTATAACCTAAACCTAAGCCTCCGACCACTACACTTAGATTATCACCCTGCACTTTTGCCAAACCTAAATCCGACAATGCTTCTTCAGCGGCTACAAACATACTCGACATTAAAAACTCTTCGCCTAGTTTTACTTCATAAATGTCTCTGTCACCAAATACAGGCATACGGCGTTTACGCAATGAAATCTCACCTAAACTGGATGATTGGCTGTCTATTTCTTCGAACATTAAAGGCATGCTGATTTTCCTGATTTTAAAATGCGGGTGATTAAATTTTGAGAGCATCATACTTGAATCAATTAAATACTGAAGTAAAAGCAATAAAAACAAGGTAATTAATGAAATAATCAGAGAAGAAAATGAACAATTAACACATTTTTGAATAAATTGGAGGTTACGTTAACTACATGTTTTTTGTAATTTTCATTGCTCTTCTTGTTGTATATTTCTACCTCGTGGCGCATCACTTTTATGCAACACCACTTCAGAATGCAAAAACTTAGCAGCCGCAGCAGACCCACTTACTTTTGATGCAACACGCTCTAACATTTGCGTTTCAAACTCAGTTAACACACTTGTTCTGACCCCAACCTCACGCCAGTTCGTTAATGGATTACAGCCTTTTTTGATGTTTCTTGCCAGTGCAAGAGCGTCCAGTAATGCTTGATTTGCCCCTTGACCTTTAAACGGACTCATTGGATGTGCCGCATCACCAATCAAAGTGATATGTTCACTTTTTCCTAATAATTCAGGTTGTAACAACTCTCGATCATACACAGGATAACCAGAAACCATTGCTGTTTTAGTTGCCGTCACAATTTGAGGAATGGGATCGTGCCACTGGGTACGACAACAAGCTTCATCTTTTAATGCTTGCGCACCTTTGACACTGAGGGTTTTTGCATCCGATAACGACATTGGAAAACTTAACTGCCACATCACGCTGTCAGACGCATAAGGCATCATATACATTCGCTCATTACCATTAGCTGTTTGAAATACAGTTAAGCCATCAAGTAATTCATGCTCAAAACCATCTAGATCTGCTAACGGACAAATGCCAAGAATCACAATACAGTCAAGATAACGCAGCGGTGATTGTTCTTCGCCAATCAATAAGTTTCGTACAGTACTTCGAATACCGTCAGCGCCCACCACAATATCAGCCTTAGCGTTTTTTAGTTTACCATCCAATAGAAAGTTTAAATTCACCCCACCTTCATCTAATTCCTGAAAATCAATAAGTTGATGACCCCATGAAACTTGTCCTTCACCACCTAACTGTTCAAGCAAAGCCATTCGCAAAGACTGACGTGCGATATGCACATTGGTGCGTTTGTCCGTTTTTTTGACATCTGATTGCAGCCACTTCCTAACCCCCCACTGCCCCAATATTTCCCCATCGGTAGAATGAACCACATGTTTAGTTGAAACCACACCCTCTTTAAGATCAAAAATACCCAGCCCTTCAATTGCTTTACTGGCTTGCTGTAGTGTGAGCCCATAACCTTGGGCACGAGTATCAAAACCAGCATCACGCTCATAAAGTGTAAAAGGAATAGCACGATGTAATAAAGCCACAGCCAAAGCCACACCACCGATACCACCACCAATTATTGCAACATGAGGATATTTTTTTGTATCGGCAACCATTGCACAATCACTTTGCATCAAACCGGATCCAGCACAATCTTCGCAGATTGATAAATGAGCTTTTGGTTTGATTGGAGGCAACCCTTGGTTATTACTTTTTTCAAAGGCCTCTAACGCACGCTGAAAACTTAATCGAACTTTTTTTCGAAGACGTCTGCTTTTTTTACCACGGCCCTGACAATTTGAACAAATAACCCAATTAGTTTCTGTGTTTTTCAATTTCTAAATACTCTTTTATTTAAATCAGCTGATACTGCATGTGAATTAGGTGCAGTGGCAAACATTGTCTTTTTAGTCTTTTATGACACTGTGCTAACAATTATATGAAGTGTTACAGCACAACAACTCACAGCCAAAAATGGACAATAATAACATAAATTAAAAGGTGCTTTGTTTTTCAGTTTTATAAGCAACATGGATCTGATTTAAAGGGATTTTGTAATCCTTAGTTTAATGCCAGGAATCAATATATAGATGGGTAACTCTTTTTAGATTAAACACAAAAATAATCAGTTTCATCAATTAAATGACCAATAATTATGTATTTAATAACAAAACCATATTGTTTGAATATTACTGTGACGACTACTTTTGTTGTGTTTTGATATTATTCAGATTTCGGGTGAATAATTATTCAACAATAAAACGATAAAACAACTTTTATTAACTTATCAGTTCCATAAATTATTAGGACCCTGTGAAATAATGATTTTTTGATCGTTGTATTTTACGCTGACACAAAAACAGCAACTGCCGCTTTGTATTTAGGCAGTTACATGTTTTATTGGGATTAAATTTAATGGTTTTGAATAAGTACTTTGTCAAATCCAGATGTATCACTGGAATTTAGAACATCTATGATTTTAAATAACTTTGATTTTGAATAACTGTGATAAAAGTAATCGTTTTATTAATTCGTTTAGATCACAACCTTTAAAAACCTAGCCATTACTATCAATTAAATTCCTTTTAAAACAACAAACAATTATTTAATCAAACTGTATCCAAAAAATGACCATAATAAACACCCTTAACAACCAAACTTTGAAATTCTGCCGTATTCATAAATGAAGGCCATTTTTCAGTAGTGCTTTTAGCCGCTGACTCATTTACCCATTCTAGATGCCAGCAAATTTCTTCGGGGTTATCTGTTTTAACTAATACATTTGAATATGAAATCACTTCAATCAGTGCATTCATTTCGGCAAAAATTAAATGACTCAACGTTATAGCGCGATCGACGTTTTCTTGGTTAACAAGAAATACAGCAAACTCTGTGCATTTATGCATACTGTCTCAGTGTGTGTGGGTATGAAGTTTGTATAATTATAACTGTCTTCTTTATTTAAAGTAATTAAAGAAAACGAAAAACCAATTTAATTTTAAAGGCCTGATTTTCTAAAATTCAGGCCCATATAAAGGCTATGTTTAAAAATTGTGTTGCTGTATCTGTAAGAGTTTGAATTCAAACAGTTTTTCGCTCTTATTAATTTTATCATCCGTAAAGCTCTGGTATTTATGCCAAGCCAGCATACGAAACCAACCTAAATACTTAGGCAAATATTTACTGGCGACACCGTGCATCTTTAAAACCCATTGCTTTAATTGACTGTGATAATTATTAATATTTTGAATGTGAAATATGCCATCTTTGCATCTCGAATTTTTCAAAACGATATGATGAAGATGATGTTCAGCGCAGATCTGATTATAAGCAGGTTGGCCGTCGGTGCATAAAATAGATTCATCACTTATTTTATCGCCTAAACAGTTATTTATTTCAGTACTAGTGACCTGTTTTAACACATGGTCATATTCATGATGATTACGATCCAGTGCCGTCAGTACTGCCACCCAGTCGGTTTTATTAAGGCCACGAGTGTTTGCTTTTGTTCCACGTTTTCTTGCTGGGCGACCTAATTTTCGCTCGCCTTTCTTAGATTCTCTAAAATACGTTTCATCGGCTTCAACAATGCCATCCAGATGCGTTTCATATGTATTTTCTGTTGCATTTAAATAGCGATGTCGCCAATTAAAAGAAGTCACTACACTAATCCCAATTTTTTTTGCGCATAGACGAATACTGTCGCGGTTGAGCATAAACTCTAAGTATTTTTGCCAATCGTCCGATTTATGCTGATAAAAGTAAGCGCTGCCACGAGTGCACACAAATGTTTTGCTGCAATCATTACAATAAAAACGCTGACGGTCGTTACTTTTACCGTACTTACGCAATCGCTCACTTTCACAATGAATACACTTGCCGTGTGTTAAGCACTCTTTGGCAAGGCGGTCTAATATTGAGTATTTTTGTTTATTTAGGGTGTTAGATAAGGTTTGTTTTTGGAGTGGATCTAATTTAGGTACTTGCTTAATCATTTTTTGGAACTGCTGAATATTCATAAAACCATCAAAGCCTTAAAACCATCTGAACTATAAAGCTTAGTCTTGGGATTTATAAATACTAGCAGCAACAACAATATTAAACATAGCCAATATAAAACAGTTTAAACGTTAATTAATTTTTCATTTTTGCCACTCGAAAGCCTAAGTCGTCCACCTTAAAAGTTGGATGACTGCGCCTACGATTCGATGCCAAACACCCTCTAGATTGGTCACTAAAACCACCCCCTCTAAATATTCGGTATGACCCATAAACTTGTGGATCATACAGATCCCAACACCACTCCCAAACATTACCCAGCATATCAAAAAGACCAAAATCATTAGGCGCTTTTAAAGCAACATCATGGGTTGTGTTTTTAGAGTTTTTTTCATAAAAAGCAATGTCGTTAATGTCTGCGTACTGTACGGCATTTGAATTTGCTCGGCATGCGTATTCCCACTGGGCATCGGTAGGTAAACGATAACCATTGGTTAACTCAATTAAAGTAATATTTTGTGATTCCGGCTGAATTAAATAACAGGGCTGTAAGTTTTCAATTTGTGAGAGTGTATTACAAAACATAATGGCGTCAAACCACGAAACCGACTCTACTGGTTTATTATCCCCTGTAAAAGTAGAGGGGGTTTTTGAGGTTACTTGTAAATATTGAGTTTGAGTAATAAGTGTTTTACTTAACTCAAAAGGCTTAATGCTTTCACTCCAAGTTGTTTTCTTTCTATCATCGCGAAGTGTGATTTCACCACCAAGAATTGATATCATTTGTACTTTAATATTCATTTTTTAATATTCCCTTTCTAACTGAACGTATTGGATACCTATTGATCTATTGCTTTATTTTAATCCAAAAAAAACCTCAGTAGCTTCCGCTCACTGAGGTTTATAACAAACGTGTAGGCGAACAACACCTCACAAATGATAGAAGTGTTTAATGTCTTTTCCATGAAATACAGCAACACGAATAGTGATTAGCTTTTAATAAATAACACTGCATAATAAATTTCTCTAAGTTCTGTTTGTCTTGAATAATGACGTATTAAATATACAATTTAACGGATCCCAATGTACTTTAACTTTGTTTTATCGCTGTATTCTTATAAATTAAATACGTTACATCCATAATAACCAGTATCGAAACAATAACCACATAAGATATATTTAACCCTGTAATGCTTATTCCAACAAAAATTAAAACTAAAACCACCCCGATTGACAACAGGTGGAATATTTCTTTTTTAGATATTTTTTTATTTAAAGATTGTTGTTTGTGCATTATATTAATCCATTTTAAAATATTTGAGCATTTTATCAAGCTTAAACGATTTCTACATCATTCATTAGTCATAATGTGTTTGTTTGATATTGATAATTAAACTTATACATTGCTTAATTTAACTGTTAAGCCTTATTCGTTTTGGCCTTTTAAATTGAATACGATTAAATCAATACAATCTACAGTGACAATGATTTTTCCTGTTATTATGCAAAAAGCATTGTTTTTCAGCTCTCCTCCACATTCGCATTAAAAAGTTACAAAAAGTAATAATCAATCAGAAACCGATTAAAGGAGGTTACAAGTCTAAAATTCCTAGGACAGGATATTCGAATAATTCACACTAAATACTCATATTTCCCGTCTCTATTATGACAAAAATAATTACAATTTGAGTCATTAAAGATTATTTTAAACAATTGAAAATTTGTTAGTAAACTCTTAATAGTTGTTTTTAAATTTACAATTAGTGAATTAATTCGATACTATATCAATGCATCAATGCATCAATTCATCAATTCATCAATTAAAGGACTTACTCATGGCATGCGCAACTTGTAATAGTTTCATCATTTTCCCAGGCAAAAAGGCAGGCAAAAGAAAATACTGCAATCAACATTGTTTTGATATGGACAAACTTGGCAGAATCTCAGATGACGTTAGTGATACTGACGCAATATCTCGCGCAAATATAATCAAAGTATCAAGTTGCCCTACTTGCCAACAAACAAAAGCATTGGAAATTTATAAATCGTATTTTGTTTATTCAATCATCTTATTTACAAGCTGGAAAACAATTTCTGAACTGTCTTGTCGCTCCTGTGCTAAAAAACAACAAGCAACAAATTTAACCATATCCTCATTAGCAGGATGGTGGGGATTCCCATTTGGTCTTATTGTTACCCCTATTATTATCGGAGCTAATATTGTTGCCTTAATTAAAAAAACAGATCAAGAAAATACAAGTAAAGCATTGATTGAATATTCTAGAATGAGCCTAGCTAGAGAAATACGAGATGAATATTTTAGAAAACTAGATGAACAAGAAGCCTTATCAAACCAATAAACATACTCATAAGACATACTTAAACGTATTAATGTGGAATATTAAATACCTTGCGATAACTTTTGGTTAACCGTTCAAGAATGTGAATATTTTTTGAATGAATGTAGGTATAAGCCGAGTCTGAGAACAAAGGCTCGGGGAAACATTTTTTCATTTTAATACCAGTATATTGCATTAGTTTTTGCATAAGTACTTCATTGGCAACAGTATAATCAGCGCGATTACTGTCTAACATTTTTAAAGCTAACACAGGTTTGGTTACTTGTTCATAACCATTATTAGACATTAAATACACCCGTTTAAAATATCGAATACCGATCACTCCCACTGGTTTCATTTTATTTAGATTTTTCATGTCAAAACAAGTGTTTGTAGTCGGTATATATACCCATAAATGAATGATTTCAATTGGTACTGGCACTTGAATTAAGTCTAAATAGTTTTCTACCGCTGAAGCAAACCTTGAAATATTTCCGTCTATTCGACCCGATGCCGCGTCCCTTAAACTACGCTCTGCTGGGGCATCTACAAAACTCATTTTTAGACCAGCTAGTTCCCATGCTTTTTTAATTTTATCAACACGAACCTTGTCAATAGTTTGCAAATCACCATAAATACCAATCTGATATGTTTTTTCTTGTGCTTGTAAGAAGCTTGTAAATATCAGCAAGAAAAAGATTGTTATGGTTTTCATATTACACTCGAGAAATAGAAAATATCTACTCAAATTTTAGTTGGAAATGGGTATTTATTCATGCTTAAAATCAATAAATAGCATGTGTCACCCCATATTCTTTATAACATCAAAACCGATACTTAACTCTACTGATTAGCCACTAAACTAAGCTTTTTTAGAAAACGGCCTATTTTTCTAATAAGAACAAAACAAAGGCCTTATTGGGTGCATACCAAGATTGCTTAATTTTAAGTCCTGCAAGGTTGGCTAAACGCTCAAAACTAGTCGTTGAGTATTTATGGGAATTCTCAGTATGCACACTCTCCCCTTCTTTAAAATGAAAATCCACACCATTTACTTTAATACTGTGATCTTGTTTACTGATTAAGTGCATTTCAATTCTGGATTTTTCTGCATTAAAAATACTTTGATGTTTAAAATTTTGCTCCACCTCAATTTGTCCGTTTAATTCTGAATTGATACGGTGTAATAAATTTTTGTTAAAAGCAGCGGTAATTCCTTTTTTGTCGTTATAAGCTTCCAACATAGTATTTAATGGTTTGATTAGGTCCACACCAATTAATATTTGACCGTCACCCGCTAAACTTGATAGATTTTTAAGCACTGTAATGGCTTGATCTACTTCAAAATTACCAATGGTAGAGCCTGGGAAAAACACTAAATTATTATTGCCCTGACTCCCCTTAATTTTATTAATATTTTCTTGATCAGTAAAATCACCCAGTAATCCATTTACTTCTAAAGCAGGGTATTTTTTCTTAATTGTAGCCACACTGTATTTTAATGCCGAAGGTGAAATCTCAAGTGCTGTGAACGATTTCGGTTGGTCCAGTGCTGATAATAACAGTTGAATTTTAATGCCCGCCCCACTTCCCGGCTCAATAATATTACAATTTGGTTGGATAAATTTTGCAATATCACTCATATTATTTTGCAGCAGCTTAATTTCAGTATCGGTCACATAATATTCATCTAATTCACATATTTGTTCGAACAATTGTGAACCTTTCTCGTCATAAAAATATTTACAAGGTAGGGTTTTATTCGTTTGTGATAATCCTTGCAGCACATCTTTTAAGAATTGGTTATCTTTAATGTCTATTTTGACGTCATTTTTAATGTCGTTAGATAGTGGCGCTAATTGTGGGTCAACCATGTTCATAATAAATCCTGAGCTAATCGAATTGAACTAAACATCCAACTTTGATATGGATAATAGAAATTTCTGTAGGTGTTTCTAATATGATTGTCTGGCGAAACCACACAACCACCTCTTAAAACATATTGGTTAAGCATAAACTTGCCATTATATTCACTTACTTTCCCTGTATACGGCTTAAATCCAGGGTATGCGCTGTAACTACTGCTTGTCCATTGCCACAACTTGCCTATCATTTGTTTGCATTTGTTTGAATGGCTTGCGAACTCCCATTCAAACTCGGTGGGTAAACGCATTTTTCGCCAAGTGGCATAAGCCTGCGCTTCGTAAAAACTCACATGACAAACCACTTGATTTAAATCCAACGGTTGTTTGCCTTGTAAAGTATATACAAACCATTTTGAGTCTTCTTGAAACCAATACATTGGGCAAGTCAGATTATTTTTATTAATATAAGCCCAACCATCAGACAACCAATTAAAGCTGTTTTGGTAACCTGCTGCATTAATAAACTCGAGGTATTCTTCATTACTGACTAAACGATCCGCTAACTTAAAGGGCGCTACATAAACTTTATGAGTCGGACGCTCATTATCAAAACTAAACAAATAAGGTGTTTGATCTGATTTTAAATTTTTAGATTGTTGATCCACACCAATACTAGTCAGCTCAGGTGTATATTCAATAAAATGGATAGGTTTTAGTTTGGGTGGTTTTACATTGACTTTATTGTTGATGTTTTTTAATAACGGATTATGAAAAAAAGCATGTTTGATGTCCATCATCATCAATTCTTGATGTTGTTTTTCATGCTGAATCACTAATTGCAGCACATCAATTTGCTCAACTGAAAGGCTGTGTGTATTCAAAAAACCTATTAAGCGGTTTTCAATCTCTTTTCTGTAACCAATCACTTCATCAAAACTGGGGTTAGACAACAGCCCTCGATTACGTCTGAGGTGTTGTTTGCCTACTCCATTGTAATAAGAGTTAAAAAGTTGAATATATGAGTCATTAAAATTGGTGTATTCATCAACATAATGCGCTAAGAAAAACACCTCAACGGCCCAAGTTGTATGGGCTAGATGCCATTTTATTGGACTGCTATCTTCCATCGATTGAATTTGACAATCTTCAGCCGTTAAATTTTCACATAAATTAACAGAGAAAATACGACAGGACAAAAACTGATCAATTAAAGCCGCATTTAGATCTTTTAATTTTTTAGGTAAAAGTTGAA
Source organism: Pseudomonadales bacterium (assembly GCA_022968985.1). Taxonomy (GTDB): domain Bacteria; phylum Pseudomonadota; class Gammaproteobacteria; order Pseudomonadales; family Natronospirillaceae; genus Marinicellulosiphila. The sequence goes on from JALJPK010000016.1 coordinate 44,915, forward strand.
CAGACATATTTTTCCTTTCAAAATTTTGACAAATAATTATTAAGTCATTTTATTAAGCAAACTTAAGACCATTTCCACTAATTATTAGACTCACACAAAAATGACTTAAACAAAAGGGAAATAAACCTAATAATCCAAATTAATTGATCAAATAAAAAGCATATTTCCAGCGTTACATATTTCAAATTATTGACACAACATTCCAAATGGATAAAAAATTGCTGGATATGGGTATGGATGCGGCTATAGATGTGGAAAATAGTGTTACAACACGTTTAAAGGATTGTCTAAAGTGAGTTTTTTGAAATTACTGTTAGTCAAGAATGCAAAGTGATTAAAAAGCATACAATTCTATTTAAATGTGAAGCTCGAATATAATACAATCATAAGACATTCTATATTTGATATGACACTAAATAGAACCCACCCTTATATTACTCAATAGTGATCTGACCCGAGTTCAACTGAACCCATTTTAATTGGACTAATTCAAAAGTAGTTATTTAAGCTTTATACGGACAAGAAAACAAATCCAATTGAGTTAAATACACCCGCACATCAAACTCTAATTGAAAATAATCTGGGCTCATATGTTGGCAAAGTTTGTAGAAGGCTTTGTTATGATCTTTTTCTTTTACATGGGCTAATTCGTGCGCCACTATCATTTCTAAAAATGGCTCAGGTGCCGTTTTAAATAAATCACTTATACGAATGGCATTTTTACGTTTTAATTTTTTGCCTTGTACCCTATTTGTAAATTGATGCTGACCTAATGCGTTATTGATGACATGAATTTTTGAGTCGTATTGGATTTGATTAATCGGGTCCGATTTTTTTAAATATCGATTTTTCATGTTCTGCACATACTGGCGTAACAATTTGTCGTTTACTACATCGTGTATACTAGGGTATCGATTTAACAAATAATTAGAGAGTTTGTCTTTTTCTACAAGCGAGATTATGGATTGCTGAAGATGATCGGGGTATTGATGTAAGTATTTTAAATGCATGATTTTGAATTGATAGATTAGGATTGGTTGTATTATCGGTTAATTGACAGGTGATCACTAGCTAAATTTGGGAGGGTTTTAGATCGTTTCTAAGGAAAATTAATACATTCTACAGCGGTTATTGCAGAGCGCCCTTTTTATTGATTCGAGAATTCAATAGCAATAGCGCTGTGATAACACTCAATGATACTTTAAAACCTTATAAACTCAACTTCAAATCGACATCAATAAAATATTCCATATCAACTAAAGTATCTGGATTAGGAATCTTTAGATACACCGAGTTTAATTGAAGGTCTAATCGTTTTTGGCCATCTATTAACTTTTCATCATTCCCATACAACCGATCCCCAACAATCGGAAAACCTATTGAGCTCAAATGAATGCGAATTTGATGTTTACGCCCAGTATCAATTTTAATGTCTAATAACGATTGATTTTTAACAACATTATATTCAAGACAACTGACATGAGTTGTTGCAGTTTTTGTCTCGATGTCACTGTTTATAATAAGAGTGTCATTTTTTGCTTTTAATTGACTATTAAAATCACCATGTACAATCGCTTGATAATGTTTTTCGGTTTTGCGCTCTGCAAATGCTTGGCTTAAAGCACGCGCGGTAGATTTACTATGGGCAATCACCAACAACCCCGTAGTGGCTTTGTCTAATCGATGCACTATAAAAGCAGGTCGTTGTGGTTTTAGATGGGTTTCAACAAACCGATTAATAGTAGTGTGATCACTCCATTTTGAGCCTAAACACAACATGGCGTAAGGTTTGTACCAAATACTATAACTGCCTGCATCACTTATCAATTTTGCGTCTTCAACGCTTTGGCTCAACACTTGAGGGTTAAAATACATGTGTATTTCATCCCCTTGTTTTAAGCTTTTTTTGACCCGGCGTTGGCGTTGTGTGGTTTTACCACGAGTCAACCAAACACAGCCTTTTTGCATGGCTTGTTTGATTTCTTGAACTGACAAATTGGATGCTTCTGCTAATAACTGCACAGCCGTTAGATCAATATTGGTCACTGTTATGTGAAATTCTTGGGCTGCTTTATTCTCGAAGTCAGTACTCATGTTTTGATGATTGGCTCTAGTGAAGTTAACTAAGTTGATTGTTTCATTTAAACGAGGGATACACCAGCGATTAAGTATGTCATCTCAAACCGCATTTAGCCTTATTATTACATAGACATTAAAATGTTAAAATTTGTCGAATTAACCCAACAAAATTTAATATTAAGTTGTCGCCCTAAAACCCTATTTCACAGGGTTTACTTTTTCTAATATCATTATTCGTATGACTTTACCTATTGCTATAAATCAGGTTTTAATTTTAGTAACTGTCTTATACAATTTTATTCGTAACCTGAACAACTCCGAATTGTAATATATGGACTGTACTATATGGTCAGTACTATATGGTCAGTACTATATGGTCAGTACTATATGGTCTGCACTTAATAGTTACGTATTATATATATGCCCGTATTTACTGTAAGAAAGGTTGATATAGCTTAATTAATAATTATATACTGCGAAAGAGTATTAACTCATAATTTTAGCCACACATAAATAGGAACACTTATGACGAATAATCTTTACGCAGCACCAGAATCAGACCTTAATCAAGAAGTAGACGCAAATGGAGATGATGCAATTTTGGAATTTACACGTTTTTCTGCTTGGGGTGTATTTGGTTTATCATTTATCACACTAGGCATATACATGTATTTCTGGTTGTATAAAAATATCAGCACTGTAAATAGACTGCATGACCAACCAGTATCATTAAACTTATTATGGGCTTATTTAGGATTAAACCTTGTAGGTACAATAATGCCTTATTTGGGTTCACCCCTTTTAGCTTCTCTATCAATGTTGTTTTCTTTAGCTGGTTTTATCCTTTTATTAGTTATGGCTTATACATTAAGAAGCCGTTTAACAGATATAATTAAAAGATCAGGTCTAGAAAACTTGCCTAAAATTGGTGGTGTGATGACTTTCTTTTTTAACGTTCTATATTTCCAATATAAAATCAATCAAGCAATTGATGCAAAAAATGGCAAATCTGAAGCTTAATAAATAATCTAATATTTAATTGGCTGATACTTAATATTGAGTATCGGCCTTTTTTTTATCTTTGATTTAACAAAATCGGAAAATCCGAATGGGGGTAGATCTGAAGAAAAGTAATTTTCTGAACAATTAGATGACAGCCTTAGTCATTTGATTGAAAAAATGTAAACCCTCAATATATTTGATGGTTGCATACTCTTTATATAGCAGTGGTGAATGGCAACTTCAATAAAATTTAAATCGATTTATTTGCTGATTGATAACCAAGTTAATCTTATTGGCAGTTGATTATTGATGAAAAAGGTTTTGTATTTGGAATTAATTTTATTATTTATGTGTATGTGTAAAGTCATTAAAATAAAACGAAGGTGACATTAACTAAAATAATAGCAATACCACCTTATAAAAACAGAGTTTAGTCAGTAACTAGAATACAAAACCCACAACACCCACAATCTCTTTTACATCATTAAATGTAGGGTCTTGTAACTCTAATACATCGTAACTATTAGCCATTACAAACACTTTATTTTCAGGGACTACAAATTCAATCTTTTTACGGCTAATCGGCCCATTTCTGGTGAAGTGATACTTTGTTTTTTCGCCATTAATTGAAGTGATTGTGGCTTTAGTTGAGTTAGCCTCTAATACGATTGTATCCCCTGCAAATCCAATTACTCTGCCAAAGAACTGACTGATGCCTTTTTGCCCATCAATGTCATATAACCATCGTACTTGGATGATTTCAAATCTCTCTGGCTGTCTAAAAGCGATTAATCTAGCTGTAAGCGGCAGACGTAAACCCAAACTAATACGATTAACTACTACATGACTATTACTTGTTATTTCAGGGATTAAATCACTTTCACTCACTTTAAAAGGCACAAAAAACACTGAGCGTAAGATAAGTACAAACAGTATCACATAAGTGAATCCATTAAAAAATGCAGTGACTTTAATGACGGGATGATTTTCATCTAATTTATTTTTATTGATTTTATATATAATCGTTGAAACTAAACAAATTAAAACAAGGATCACTAAAATCAATTCAAAATTATCGATTTGTAAGTGGCGCAAACTTAAGCCAATTTTTAAGGCGATATACGAAGGTAAATCTATCAGTTTTGAGAACATGTTATTCCTTTAGGAAATTATTTTTTAAAATGGTTCAGCGCAACCATTTTACATATAAAACTCTGATATATAAACCTGTTAGATTGGTTGTTATATGTCCTTTTACATTTTTATTTGTTATCAATCCATTTTGAATATTCAATTGAATGTTGTTTTGGGTAGTTTGATTATTTGTTATCTGTAACATGACACAATTGTTGGCAATTTTTCTTTGTGTCTTTTAGTATTTACTGTGTGCGTCTTTATAGTTGTTTTTATGCAAACAAAAAGACCAGCATCGAAGTACTGACTTTTTATTTTTTAAGTGTCTATGTTAAATGTAAAGTCTAACCCGAGAATTTGAAAAGTATTGTGAAGCAAGCGATTTGACCCCTTCAGCCTTAAAACACCTAATGAAGTCTATAATCAAATTAGTGGCGCACTTAACACTTGAAGACGACTAGTAATACTTTTAATATCTACTCTGTGTATCTATATAGTAATACTCAAGCTAGTAATTCTCTAAATTTAATGTTCAAACGTATAACTTTCAATTCGATCATTTGAGCCCAAGCCACCTACCTTTGTTAACAATGATTTAAAAATAAATAATAAATATATATCACTATCATATTCGACCATTCCACCATTTCCATCTTCTTGCTGGAAATTTGGTACATTCTCAGGAATAGACACTGACAAGAAATTTAAACCTTGCCGTGTTTCAGTTTTTCCTTTGAGCTCTTTGTCTTCTACCCATTGCGTTATAAACTCATGATACTTTGATTGACTAAGGGATGAGTTTGCGTAACTCATTTCAATTCTACCCTCCACTTTTTTAAATTCTGTCACAAAATGGTTATCAAGTATTAATGAAAATGATGATAATTCTGAGTCATTTGACATTAACATTAAAAATACGGTATCTATGTCATTCACTTTAATCAGTTTTGTATAAAACGTTTCAGAATTAAATAAACGTTGTTTATTGCAATATAATTGATTGGCTAACTTGGAGAATATTTCAAATTCATCCGTAATTTTTGTACCAAAAAACCAAGATCGACCTTTCAAACAAATTAAATTCCCTTTTTTAAATTCGTTATCATCCAAACGCCAACTAGGTAAATGATAATAATCATTCCACTCAGAATTTTCATCCTCTAGGTTATATAATTTAATCTCGGGAGGGAGTCGTCTTGTGGCTGTCCCTCCTCCGCCTTCTACTGCGTATTTAATTTTGTAGGTTGCAACCCAGGGTTGAAATGCCCCTATTTGGGTTAATACCGAACTCCAACCAAAACTATAATAACCTATTGCTCCGCCCATTATTACGACACAGAAAAAACCACCTATAGGCGTGTAAAGTATTTTAAGTTTACGATTAGGTCTCCCCTCACGCGCTTGCTGATAACCCGTACCTTCCCCTTTCGGATTATAAATAAAACTAAAATATAACATGACTAAGATTATAAAAGGAATAACAATATACAATCGTAACCAAAGTGAAGACTCAGTAACCAACGTCGGTAAATTATTACCCAAAAATAAACTGAATATCGCTATTAAAGTACAAATACCGATTAACCTGACTTTTATTTTATGTTTCATTATTAGTATTTCACCCCATACATCAATTGATTAAAGTCATTATTATATCCTGTGTCATTTTGCTAAGTGACTACTCAGACACATAATAAGCCCAAAACAAATTCAAAGCACCATCCATTTCTTTGAGACATAAAAAAGGCCAATACCTGAGTACTAGCCTTTATCGTATAACAAAATACAATTTATATGTCTGTTAAAATAAGGAGGGTTAAGCCTATTTCGTTTTTGAATTTAATATTTGATGTTTTTTTGGACAGCTTCTTAACAAGGTGGGTATGACGTATTCGAATATATTACACATCTAGTATCTGTGGGTCGTAATTTATTACGGCAACTAACTATTAATACATTTATTTAGTCGCAATGAATTCCGACCTACATTTTTTCTATTAATA
>JALJPK010000016.1:51142-56070 GCA_022968985.1 Pseudomonadales bacterium
CCTACAATTAACTGCATAGGTTTGGGATTTACCGTCACATGGTCGTGACTTATTAGAATTTTGAAGCTGTATCAATTCGAACCGATTCAAACTTCCAACCTTCCAACCTTCCAACAAATCAAAAATCAAAAATCAAAAAATTATCTACGTGGACGACGGCCTTTTGAATTATCCGCGTATTTTTTCTTTTTACGTGACCAAGAATCATCTTCTTTTTTGATTTCGAACGAATTACTATTTGGTTTTTTAGTTAAATCAAGCTCATATCCCGCTAAACTCTCTTGCGGCACTTTTGAATCTAATACTTTTTCAACGGCTTCTAATAACCATTCTTCACCTGGGCTCATCAATGAAATTGCCAAACCTGTTTTACCCGCACGGCCCGTTCGGCCAATACGATGAATATAATCTTCGGCAATATGCGGTAACTCAAAGTTGATCACGTATTGTAAATCAACAATATCTAAACCACGAGCGGCCACATCGGTTGCTACTAACGCACGTGTTTTGCCTTCTTTAAATTCAGCTAAGGCTTTGTTTCTTGCACCTTGAGATTTATCACCATGAATTGAGGCCGCTTTAATGCCGTCTTTACACATTTCTTTGGCTAATATATCAGCGGTTTGTTTGGTTCTAGTGAAGATCAAAACCTGTCGCCAGTTACGTTTACCGATTAAGTGTGAGGTTAACTCTCTTTTTCGATCCGCATCCACAGTATAAATCACCTGCTCTACTTCGGCCGCCGCTGCATTTCGCTCACTTACTTCAATCATTTTAGGATTATTAAGTAATGTTTTACTTAATTTAATAATCGCATCATCAAATGTGGCTGAAAATAATAAGGTTTGACGTTTTTTGGGGCTGTGTTTAAGGATGTTGTTAATTTCAGCTTGAAACCCCATATCTAACATACGGTCGGCTTCATCAAATACTAAACATTGTAAATCTTGTAAACTCACTGAGCCATTTTCAATGTGATCTAATAATCGACCCGGTGTTGCCACTAATACTTCAGCGCCACTGTTAATTTGTTTAACTTGAGGTTTGATACTCACACCACCATAAGCGATGGCCATTTTGATATGGGTGTAATTACCATAATCTTCAAAGCTTTTATAAACTTGCTGTGCAAGCTCACGTGTTGGGGTTAATACCAATACACGAATTTTTTTGATTTGATAATTATTGTCGTCAAGTTTGCTTAATAACGGCAAAGCAAACGCAGCGGTTTTACCGGTGCCTGTTTGTGCACCAGCCATTATATCTGAGCCGGCTAATATCGCTGGAATGGCTTGTTGCTGGATAGGCGTAGGATCTGTGTAGCCAGAATCGGCTACTGCTTTTAGAAGTTTTTTATTAGAAAGTAAAGAAAGAAAAGTCATCGAAAACGCCGCTAGGTAAAATTGCGCGCATTATAACAGATACAGGGTTTATTCCCTTGGATTTTTGTAACTAATCGGCACAACCGCTAGTAACTCAGCAGTATTTAAGCGCTATGTTTTAAAATTGGGTTGCAGCAATTGTAACTAATTGAATTCAAACAATAATTCGGTATTAAGCACTATATTACGCTTAAACCGATACATAGGCGGTTATAAACAGTACCTATAGAGCAAAACATAGCAAAACACTCTCTCAGCAGTTTTTAACTGCAACAACAATTTAAAACATAGCCATTATTTTCAGTCAGATTAAATATTGTAGTTTTTACGAATTTTCTTAGAAAAATCATGATCTTCAGGATGCGAACCCACAGGGTTCAGTAATGCTTTTGCTCTAATATTTTTAATCGAAATGTCTGTATTTAAAAATCCCATTTTTTGCACAAGCACATCCGAAAATCCAGGTAAAAACACCCGATAATCAAACGTATACCGTAACTTATTCCATTGTTTACTGAATTTTGCAATACCCGTTAAACAGTTATCTAACAGCGTATTATAAAACTCAGGTTGCTTTTGTAATTTAAGAGCATCTTTAAGAACAGATTCAAACAACGATTGTGTTTCGCTTTTATCCATTTCAAGAGCGTAAAGGTACACTTTATGTTTTAAATAATGTGTTCGTAACCCAATAATATCGCGCTCGGTTCCAAACACTATTATTTTATTATATTGATTAAACATCCCTTTAAACGGGCTGAACTTTTGTTTAGACAAACGCCTAGCTTCAATAGAGGTCACTAAAAACTGACCATTTTCAAATTCAAAACTTAAAAAAGCATGGGCAATACCAAATTTAGAAAAATGCGCCAAACCATACCAAACTGTTTTTACCTGAGTGATATCAAAACTGTCGTTAAAATAATGTGCTTTATTGATTTGACCGTTATCCATATAGGTGAAATCTTTAATATTTTGAATGTTAATAATATTGTTATCGAAAGTAATTTGAGCTGTTTTTTTATGGATGGCAGTCCAATTTTTATTTTGCAGGGGTTTTTTAAAGTAGATAATACTAAAAAAGATTAAACAGATGACTATAACAAGGAAGATCCACATAATTGTTGTGCTTTGAAGAATATATACCCAGTTTAATCACTTGGTATATTTTGTATAGAACAGTAGTGGGAAAGTCGTTTTGCGTTAATGCAACAATGTGGTGTTTGGTATCGTGCTTTTTGTCATCAGGTAACGTTGGATATAGGATATCAATTTGAACATCCATAACTAATTTACTTTTTGATATATATATTAACCCTACATAAAATCTGATTTATTTAGTCAAAACCAACTCAAACCTAGGATAACTGCCTTACTCATAATTCAATTGACGTAAATGACTGTGGACATCCATAACTAATTTACTTTTTGATATATATATTTGTTTATTTGATATAAATATCAACCCTACACAAAATCTGATTTATTTAGTCAAAACCAACTCAAACCTAGGATAACTGCCTAATTCATACTTCAACTGACGTAAATGACTTTGAGATCACTTTGGATATCCATAACTTATTTACTTTTTGATATATATATTTGTTTATTTGATATAAATATCAACCCTACCGAATCAAAACCAACTCAAACCTAGGATAACTGCCTAACTCATACTTTAATTGGTATTGGCTTTCACTTTGAGCAGGTGACACATCATGTAACTTGGTAGGCAAGGTTAAGTCGCTGTCATACTCTTCTAAATAGTGATTTTTGAACAGTTGGATCTGGGTCAAAATAACAAAATCATAGTTAACCTGCGTTTCAAGTTTGGGAGTATAAAACAAAGCAAAATCCAAATAAGCAGTCTGGTCTGCTTCAACCTTTTTTGCTAACCAATTCTGTGTTGTGTTTTTAGTTAAACACATCACCTCCCCTACTTTTAAGCGCTCAAACTGCGTGGTATCGGTTTTATTCTGTTTTGCTTTATTGCGTTTGCTTACATCCAACTCTTGTTTCCAATACATCAAAGCCAATTGTAAGTTAATCGACTGCGGAATAAATACTCCATCTGTTGTTAAATATTGACTCAAGTTCGCGGTTAATTGAAATTGAGGTTCTTGCTCCAAGGCTTTTTGCATGGTTTCAGCCACTATTAAGTCAAACTTAATAGGTGGAACAAACACACAGGCGTCTTTATTATAAAAGCTATAGATTTCATCTGGAATATAAAAATGATCAAGCAAAATTTGTACGCTATCAAGCGCACTTTGATGGATGTCTAATAAATAAAAATGGATACTTGAGTTTTGGAATTTAACAATCAGCGCAAGCATCAACGTGGCATAAGGCCCACAACCGGCGTATAACAAATTCAAAGAATTTGGCGAAGTATTGTCTGAGCTGTCGTCTGATTTTTTGTCAGTTAACAACTGTTCAACTGCTGTAAAACTCGCTCGAATAAAACCGATAGTACGATGATAATCACTCACACATTGTGCAGCGCTTTGAGGATTTATTGCCATACCAGAAGGTAAATGAGTGTCTGGCGCAAACGCATCAAAGGTTACATCAGCTTCAACATCAGTGATGGTTTGGCAATAAACCATAAATTGATCCAGCATTTGGCAATGCTCACTAAACGGGATCTGTTCATCATTTAAACAATCAATCAATTCAACTAGGTCTATTTTTTTCATATTTTCAAACTGTGTTTAATCTAACTATCAAAAATCCACATGATACGGATTTGTTAGTTTAAAAGTAATTGTTTTTGATTGGAATTGGATTATGCAGGTGGCTCTTAAATAGCTGATTGTTAGATGACCGCGAAAACAGCTACCTGTTTGATTGGTTTTGGGTCTGGTTTTGGGATTGATTTATTGTCTGGATTTTATTGTATTTAAACAATCCATGATTCCATTTGTAGGTCGACATTTAGGTCGTCAAAGCAACATTTGCTCGTTTTTATCAACCCAATCTGTCACTTTTGACCTTTGCGTATGCCGATTTTGTAGGTCGTAATTTATTGCGACAACTATTTAGAGTGTTGCTCATTTATATATTGTGACTTTTTTGAACAATTGCAAACAAAAAAAATCTTTTTAGGATTGACCTAGGTTTACCGTGGTTGACTCAATTATTCATTACCCCCTTTAACTTCAACCTTACGTTATAAAACGTTATTTCACATTCCATGGAAAAAATCGTTTATCATATTACCCTACTTAAAGTTAAGGACGCATACATGAAAAAATTAACAATAATTCTGTTGCTATCGACTCAAGTGGCTCAATCACAGGCTCTGCCGGTGGTGGATTTGAAAATTGGTTTGACGAAATTGCAAAAGCGAAAGAGATTGTCAACTTGCATAACCTCGGTGAAGATCAAACCCATGTGTCCCTTATCAACTATTCAGGTTGCAACAATAATCATACATTTGAACAATGCATAGCTAACAATAAGTTAATTATCGAATTGCCCATTACAGGGGATGAGAACAGAATAAATACTGTTTTTAATGGACTTGGCGAGTCAAACTATAAC
>JALJPK010000160.1 GCA_022968985.1 Pseudomonadales bacterium
TATGTTGTGTGTTGTGTGTTGTGTATTGTATATTGTATATTGTGTGTTGTGTTGTGTGTTGTGTGATGTATGTTTGTTGAGTGTAGTGTTGTGTGTTGTGTTTATTGTTTGTTCTGGTGTTGTGTTTCGTTGTGTTTGTGTACTGTTTTGTTATAAATTTACCTCAAATATCCTCAATTAAACAAAAACCGTATACTATAATTGATTTAACTGGAAATGCTGCAATTAATAAGAAATAACTAAGAATATCAGACGCACCTTGTTCGATTCCGCCAATGCCAACTAAAACTAATATTGCGATTAAATCTTGTAATAAAAGAATACCAACCATTAACTCGCCGGTATGTTTATGATGTAAAACAGTGGTGGGTAATAATTTAATACCAATAATCGTACTTGAAAACATCATACATATACCAGTAATGATGGATTCACTTTGACTGAATCCAAAAATAGTGGCCAATAAGAAACCTAGGACAGCAAAAAGAACTGAGCTGATCAGTGCAACCGTTGTTGTTTTCTTAAGTGTATGCAGCAAACTTGAGGGCTGCATGTCTAAACCTAATAAAAACAAAAGGAAAATAATGCCAATTTCAGAGACGTCATCTAGCATTTTTGTATTTGGGATTAAATCTAAGGTGAAGGGCCCAACAATAATCCCCAGTCCTATATAAGCAATAAGCATGGGTTGTCTAAATATAAGCGCCATTGTTGATAAAACGGCGGCACCTGAAAAGATAATAAAAAATGAAAAAATGATAGAAGGTTCGTTCATGTTATGTCTGTATGTTTAATTAAGTTGCAATCATACAGAAACAATAACAAAGTGACTATTGAGTTGGTTAATAAACTTAAATACAAAATCAATTATATTTCTTTATCTGGGTGTATGACTATTTTATTGCGTCCCGTTTCTTTGGCTTTATAAAGTGCTGAGTCAGCTAATTGTATCCTATCATCCCATAAATCTTTATTACATCTATCGGCTATACCAAAAGACATCGTAGCGGGGCCAATGGTTGCACCTGTTTTTTTGTTCTTCCATGCAATTTTGCTGATTTTAGTCTGTATGTTTTGTGCCACTTTTACAGCGCCGTTAATATCAGTTGAAGGTAATATTATCAAAAACTCTTCTCCGCCAAAACGTATGCTTAAATCGTCACCGCGTACTGTATTTTTAATTACTTGGCCAAATTGACGAATAACCCGATCACCCAGAAGATGACCATTGTCGTCGTTAATTTTTTTAAAAAAATCAATATCCATCATTATGATAGTAAATTGGTTATGTTCAATTTCTAAGATAGGGCGTTTTTTATCCATCCCCTTTCGATTTAAAAGGCCGGTTAGTTGATCTGTAATCGCTTCGAGTTGCGCTTCTTTTAATGCTTGTTGTAATTGTTTGGCATTTTGCTCAGAGTGCATTAGGCGTTGGCTTAATTCATATTGAGATTGGGCGGTTTTTTTAGTGGTGCGCACCACTTCATTTATTATTTCAACAGCATGAGTAGTGCCTGATTGTTCAATTTCGCCCACTTGATTGTTTAGCAATTCAGCGTATTTATCAAGTAATGCTCCATTTTGCGATACATCTTGTAAGACATTATCCAATAAAGAATCAACACTTTGGGTTAATTCGAAATCACTAGTAGGTATAAAACAACGTTCGTATAAATCACAAACAAAATGAGGGCTAAGATCATTATGCTCGATTAAGTAGTTATCGATGCATTTAACCACTTCAGGATGTTTGGCCACACTATATTCATAGGCAATCCAATATTGGACAGGAGTGGGAATGAGTTGGTGAGACATTAAAAAATCTTTGGCTTGCCCCATTTTATTAAACGCAATTGCAAGAGTAGAAACTTGTGTCGACATAATGAACCTAAATATAAATCACTAATATCAGTGTAAATCACAGTTCTAAAATTACAGTAAAAATTTGTAATTTATATCATTTAAAGAAATATAAGTGATACTAATGTCGATGCGCTTAAACAGTAAATTACTAAAGGTATAAAGGTCAGTTTGATAATTTTACCTTCTTGACCTTGGCAGCCTACAACGGATGCTGCTGCCACAATATTTATAACACAAATCATGTTTCCTGTATTTGCACCAATGACTTGTAGAATTAACATAATGTTTGGCGCAAGCAATAATTGTTGGGCACCAGAAAACTGCAATTGGCTAAACATCATATTTGAAAAAGTGGCGCTGCCTGAAATAAAAGAACCTAAAGCCCCAATAAATGGTGATATATAAACCCATGAGTCAGGAAACCAAGAGGTCAATGAACGAGCAATCACTAATGGCATAGCAATGGTTTGATCAAGATTGATGTGGCTGTTGAGGAATAATCTTACTAATACGATGGCGCTGATTAAAGTCACTGCTGTTAAAGCGAGTTGTTTACTTGTTTTTAAAACTTCAAAACTAAATTGTTTAAAGGACAGTTTTAATACAGGCAGGCAAAGTATCAAAGCTAAAATAAAAAAGAAACCAGGTAAATATAATGGTGTAATGGCAACCGAGATTCCTGTATTAAATATATTGTTAAAACCAAAAACAAATCCGGAAAATATCGTTTTAAACGGCAATATCTCTAAACGTGATAAAAGTAAAAGTACAATGATAACTATGTAAGGGGTTGCTGCTCGAAGAAGGCTTAGGTGGGTCGTTTGATTGGACTCGATTTTTGTTGTTAATCTGAAGTTTGTTTTGGGAGTTAACCATTTTTTATGGGTAAATGTAAATAATACTAAAAGCATAAATAAACCTCCGAAGATGGAGGAGAACTCAATGGTTTTAAATAATATAATGCTTAAATAAGCCGCACCAACAAAACTGAGATTGGCAATAATACAAAGTGGAATCATTACACAATATTCTTTGAGTGCCTTTTTGCTAAATACGGATTGTTTAGCAAATACAAAAACAATTAACGCCATTAAGAAAAGAGAAGTTAATAATCCGTTGATTGATTCAATGCTTAATACATTAATGGCAAGTTGGTTTAATTCCTTGTCTGAAAACGAATCTAAGCTTGATTTTACACCGAGCATTAATGGTGTTCCAACGGCGCCAAAACTAACTGCAGCACAATTAGCAACTAATGCTAAAACAACCGCCGAAATGGGTTTAAAGCCCATAGCGACCAGTAAACCTGCACATAACATAGCAGGTGTGCCAAACCCCGCAATGCCTTCCATTAAACTACCAAATCCATAAGCGATAATTAATGTTTGAATTCTTTGATCTTGAGTGAGTAAATTAAACTTGATTTCAATACTTTGTAAGGCACCTACTTTTTTAAGTGTGCTTAATAATAACAAAGCACCAAAAAGAATAATTAAAATTGAGCAAGATAATATAAAACCTTCAATAACACTGGCTGCAATGGTTTCTTTTTGCATGTTCCAATAAAAATATACACAAAGCAGTGTCACCCCTAGGCTTAACGGCATAGCTTTGGTTGCAGGAAGGCGTAATAAAATAAGAAAAATGAATACACTTAATATAGGTAAGCAGGCGATAAAAAATTGCATAATAAATAGGATAGAGAATAAGGGGCCTATTTTATTATTTGTGAGGATTAATAGTAATGCTTATTTAGGGTTAGTTTTTACTAGTTTTCTAAGTGGGCATTTTTTAGGTTGATTTGAATATTGATTACAATCGCGTTCATCCATTTCATTTTGCGCTAATTCAACAAACATATGCGAGATAAAATTGAGAAGTGATAAGTTTTGTATTTTCTGTAATAAATGAAACATATTTGCACTCTCGTTAACTGTATAACTAAAGAGTAGACCAGAATGATAAAAGACCTTAAATGGAGGTGTTAAATTATGTAATTAAAAGTGACCAGGCATAAAAAAAGCCTCAAAGCGTGAGCTTGGAAGTTTTTAATAATGGTGCCGACTACCGGAATCGAAGTGAATAGGCGGCCTACTCATTACAAGTCAGCTGATAGACATGACACAATCTAAATTTATGTATAAAAAAAGCCTCTAAGCGTGAGCTTGGAAGCTTTTAATAAATGGTGCCGACTACCGGAATCGAACTGGTGACCTACTGATTACAAGTCAGTTGCTCTACCTACTGAGCTAAGTCGGCGCGTTGTGTCTTGACAACGAGGCGTATAATAATGTTTTTAAAAAAAACGTCAACAACTATTTGAATTAATTGAAGTTTTTTTTAAAAAGAGAGGTTGTTATGTTTATAAAATAATCGATCTGTCTAAATTATATTCGATATGAGTATTAACTAAACAACTTAAATCCCCTTCCATTATTAATCTTTCATAAGCGTCGATTGCAGCATTACTTTGGAATTTTCGGACTTACCTGTGGCCAAAGCGGTAATTCTATATAACTGACTCCAAGCATGTCGGTCAGCAGGGTAAGGGTTAGGTGGCACTCCGTCTGGGTCTTTTTGAGTGAAACAATAAAATTCAATAATAAATTGAGCTTTACTAAAAGATCCAGGATATTGGGTTTCAACTAGTTTAGTTTTACCGTCACGCACCCATAAATTAATTAAATCATCTGAATTATCTTTTAAATAGTTATTGCTTAAGTCGGTTCGATCCGCCCAAGGGTCAACGCTTTGTAATATACATTTATCACTATCATCAATATACCCTGTTAAACATAAACCATTGGCACAAAATTGTTTAAAACACAGTAAATCACCAGTGCAGCCTTTTTTAGTATGAATCAACGGGTTGATGGTTACATTTGATATCCATTGCTCTCCTTCTTTTAAAGCGGCTTCGGCGGCTTCTAATGCAAACTCTTTATCTTCATATAACCAAGCCATGGATTGTTCAGAAGTTGCTGTTTTAATTGAACTTACACCAATAAGTGATAACACAACTAAAAATATTAAGGCTAATAATAATGCTTGGCCACGTTGATGAGTTTGTAAATTGTTGGTTAACATCATATCCCCCTATTACGAATTTGATAAGTTTTACTGATAGTCTTACGCACAAAACGATCACCTGTGTCGAGTGTTTTTTCTAAACTGCGCAGTATTAACTCAACTCTAACCGTTACAACTTTTTCCCAGTCTGCATCGTTTACATTGTCAGGCGACAAATACTGATTAGCCACTTTGTCACTATCACTATCTACACCAAATAAAAGATTAATATCTTCCACACCTTGAGTTAACTCATCTCCATTTAAAAATAAGGCAGGGTAAGGGTCACCATAAATATCATTTATAGCCGAGTCGGCAATGTAATAATAATCACTACTCATAGTCATTAATTTTGTCCCTGGTGCAAATGATTTTGCCTCAACCACCCCTACAATATTCGCCTCTTTCGGTCCAGAACAAGTAAAGTTACCATGAAGGTAATTACTGCAATTGGTGAGAGTGGCTGGGTCACCAAAGTTATAGGTATTGTTTCGATTATGTATGTTTGAGGCAGTGCCACCGTCACCTGCGTTAAATATTGTAAGTGGTCCAGTGACGTTAAAAATAGAAATCTGATCGCAAGACGGACTAATGGCTGCCATTACTGTTTCCTCAGGAATTGAATGAGGTGCACTTACTGTAAATATACCATTTTGAGCGTCGTGCGCTGTTACTGTTAAGCTATTGTCAATATTGATAGTTGAAACACTAAGTGAGTCAGTACCTGGATGAGCATTAACTAAGAAACTCTCATTATTAGCGTCATTTGCACTGACTATATAACCTCTTAACCCAAGAGATACCCCAGCAGAGTTCGGCGCATTTGCACCGGTATCCCATGTAGCATTGGATGTTTTTGAGGCGCTTGTACAGTTTGCAAAACTACCCGATGCGTTTCGAATAGGGGTGGCAAATTCTTTTAAAATAAAACGGGCATTTTCTTGAATAATCGACATTTGTTCATGAAACTGAAAGGTGCGTTTACTAGCTAATAATAATTGAAACATACCCATAGTAATAACAATACCAAGCACACTAGCAATCATTAACTCGATTAATGTAAAGCCTTTTTGAATTTTGACGCCATGTAATTGATTCATTAGATGTTTACCTGAATTTGAAGGGATTCATCGGTATTATTGTCAGACGGGTTAACACCGCTGAGCCATACAATTGTAATTTGAGCGACTTGGCCCACAATATTTATGCTCGCATCACCGTTGGTTAGGTTAGTTTGAATTAATTGTAACCATTGATTGACGTCATAATTACGCATTTGTAATGGCGTGCAACTATTAAGTTCACAGCTTTGGTCAGGTGCATCTGGTGGGCTATAAGATAAATTTACTGCATAGTTTTGAGCTGAATTAGAGCGAATACGATCTGCAAAATCATAAATTAAGGTAGAAGCGGTGGTGTGTGCATAAGCCGATTGATTCGTTTGCAAACTTGTAGTAATTAGTGCACCTAAACCCAATAAAGAAATTGAAATAATTACAACAGAAATTAATATTTCAATTAAACCAACACCTAATTGTGACTTATCTAATTTAATTAATTGCATGTTATCTCCGTATTTAATTGCGAGGGTTGGGCTTTTTGGGCACGACCGACTTTATTAATAAGAACGGCTCGACTAAGTAAGGCATTATCATCGATGGAGCAAATACTAAATTGCTGTGAATTTGAGATTTCACCTTGATAATTAAATGATAAAATACCACCACCGCTATACATTATTTGGGCTTCAGTGACTTCGTTTTGTAAAATTAATATGTCTTCAGTGGCACTGTCCCGCTGGTTATTTTGATTTAAATCCGCAAATGCAATCCAGCCAATTGACCAGTTTTTAGATTCATCAGGATCGGCTAAACAAGTGGAAGCATCTGAGCTAGAGCACACAACATAATTATTGGCTGCGGAAATAGATAGTTGGCGTAAACTGCGTAGATCTGAGAATAAATCATTAGAGAATTTAGCGGTTTTGTGAGAGGAAACATAAGACTGAAATGAAGGGGCAGCAACCGCCGACAATATGCCTATGATAGCGACAGTTACCATCGCCTCCAATATTGTGAAACCTTGTGATTTTATACTGTTAAGAGAGTACATTTTGCTAAACCTAATTAAAAAATATTGTTGCTTGACACTAAGCTTAGATGGAGTTTTTTTAACATCCAATTAAAAACGAAAAATATTTGAACTAAGGCTGCTTTAGTGACAAATCGACACAAGTTCAAAACATTAGTTGAACTTAGTGGGGTATTAAAAAAAAAGGTTTATAATTTTCGAATATAAGAAAGCATAAAAAAGTTGATACAAATGCTTTGGCGCTTTAGAATGTAATGGTTAGCTCTCTATAGTTTAACAGGATAAAACTGCCGCCTCCTAAGCGGCTGCTCCAGGTTCGAGTCCTGGTGGGGAGACATTCTTTAAGTTACTCTTTAACTTTAATTATTCAAAAAGACGAAGAATTAAACGCTTCTTTCACAATCTGGCGGAAGGAAACCTTCCTTGATTGTTCTATACGCCTTCTTTAACTTACTCTTTAAGTTGCTCTTTAAGTTTAATCCTTTGAGAAGATAAAGGATTAAAGGCTTCGAGATGATGAAAATCAAAAGCTTCAAAAAGACGAATAATTAAACGCTCCTTTCACAATCTGTTGGAAGGGGACCTTTCTTGATTGTTCATACGCCATCTTTAACTTGCTCTTTAAGTTTGATTTTCCGTAAAGATGAAAAATAAAATGTTTCGAAAAGACTAATAATTAAACACTTCTTTCACAATCTGGCGAAAAGGAAATCTTTCTTGATTGTTTGATACGCTTTGCTTTTAAGTTGTTCTTTTATATTAACTTTTCATCTAATATCTTTCCTAAAAAAATAATGTCAAACACTGCCAAAACCCTGCATTAATCACAACCTTTCTCCAAAAACAAACAAGTCATTGCAAATCAGCTGGCTTCAAACCACAATATGATTATCTAATAACCGATTCTGCTTATGATTTTTAAACATCACGCTATTCAACAGTTATCTATTTTCCTGCTTGGGGTGGCCATTCTTGTCTGGGTGTTTTTGTCGGGTTATGAAAAACGTAATCATTTAAATGAGGTGTATCAGCGTGGTGTTTTACGTGTGGCTGTAGTAGTTAATCCTTCTGTTTATTGGCCTGAACCTGATGCAACTAAGGGTTTTGAGTATGATTTGATTGAGAAATACGCTCATTCACAAAATTTAAAAACCTATTACCAAGTAGTGAATACTCGTGAACAATTGTTGCGTGCAATCAACTTAAATACTGCCGATGTGGCCATCAGTGGTCATACTGTGATGTTTCAAAAAGAACAATCACAAGGTTATGCTTCTTATTTAGACCCCGATTACCTTGGTCGCTCGTTAACTACTATTGATATTTTCCCCGCTACTGCTCAAGTTTTGTATCATTCTAGTTATTTACCCGCAGGCAAAAAACTTGAAAGTATCAGTCAGTTACAAGGTTTGAATATTACTGTGGCTAAAGGCTCACCTTATGCCAAATTAGTTCAGTCTTGGAAACAACAGTGGCCCGATATTAAATGGCACGAAGAGAACGGGCATAGTATAGATCTGTTAAAACTTTTGGATGAAGGCTTAACTGATATTGTTATTTTACCTTCAACGGAAGTTCGTATTAACGAAGTGTATTTTCCTGATATTGATATTGCTTTTGATGCGTCGGCACAGTTGCCTATTGTTTGGGAAATAGGCATTGATCGCGATGATAGTTTGCTAAAAAACATCAACGGGTTTATATCTCAAGTACAGGAAACTGGCGAACTAGCTATTATGATTGAGCGTTATTTTGGGCATTTAGATCAAGGCCCTTATTATGTCAATCCGCAACGTTTTGAAAAATTAATAAAAACCCGCTTAACCCAATATATGCCTCTTTTTCAGCAATCAGCAAATGATAATGAGTTGGATTGGCGTTTATTAGCGGCTATTAGCCATCAAGAATCCCATTGGCGCGCTAATGCTATTTCACCGACAGGAGTGAGGGGGTTGATGATGTTAACACGTGCAACGGCATTAGAAATGGGTTTTAAGGATCGAATCAAACCACAAAACAGTATTGAGGGTGGGGCGCGTTATATTAAAAAGTTATCAGGGCGTATTTCTAAAGAGATTAAAGAACCCGATCGTACTTGGTTTACTCTCGCTTCTTATAATGTAGGCTTGGGTCATGTGAACGATGCGCGAAAATTGTGTGAACAAATTGGTAAGGATCCAAATGAATGGATCGATGTTAAAGAATGTTTACCTTTATTACTAGACCCAATTTGGCATAAACAAACCAAATATGGGTATGCCAGAGGTAATGAGCCAGTGACATACGTACAAAATATTAGACAGTATTACGATTTGTTGAAGTGGCATTTTGGTGAAGAGTTGGAAGTAGAAACCAATATTATCAAACCACAAATTGAGATATCGGTTCCTTCAGGCCTTTAGGTTCTGTCCTTTAAATAGTAGCTATCGGCTTTTTTACAGCTGATTGAATCTTAGTTTGATCT
>JALJPK010000161.1 GCA_022968985.1 Pseudomonadales bacterium
AATACTATTTTAATGACTAACATCTAATACTAATTAAAGCGCCCAATGAACGTTTAACCCCAATCGCATTATTTGTGTAATGTGTTTGGGGTACTCCACTAACGTTGTTATATTAAATTCATCATTAAATGGCTCAACCACCGTTATTTCTATCGATTCTCTATATAAATAATTCCATTCAAAAAGAAATCCTATATGCACTTTATGGGTTAATTTTTTACTCAAACCAAAATTTGCGTGAAATGAATACCCATCAGCATTATCAAAATACAAATCGGTATACTGTGTATTCTCCGCTCGTGTAAAACCCGGTACACCCACTAAAAAATGTCCATAGTATCGCCAATTATTATGAGTTAATCGTCCCGAGTCAAAATCGAAGCCTGAATTTAAAATAATTTCAGCTTTTGTTTCTTCAATTAAATCCCATGTAAAATCTATATAATCAGAAGATGGCTCAAAACGTTTAAATGAATGTAATGAGTATTCCAAACCTGCAATCCATTTAAGTCGTTTTCGTAATTGTTGATAATAATAAATGCGTTTTGTATTTAAGGTATAGGTCATAGAGTTTTCTTGAAATAACAAGTCATTGCTATTTAAACGCCACTGCTCTTCAACTCTGGTCGGGTAAATGGTTGAGATGGATTCAATCATTAATAATTGTGTATCTGATAACTTATGTACACCACCATTACGCATGATAGGATTGTAAATAATTGTTTTAGAATAAACAGGCAACACACTGGCTAATTCTTGATATTCTATTCTTTCTACATTAATCGCAGAAAAGAAACTGAATTTTTCTAAGTCATCAGCACTTTCAAGTTCTAGTGCAAAACCAGAAAAGGCAGCTAACCCACAACAGATAAATGTAATAAAACGTAAATAAATTCGCATAATATTTAAAATAGTAAGGACACTATTTCACTTTAGCATTCGCTTTTATAACACTAGATACATTAAAGTATCATTTAGATATTTTTTGTAAAGTTAGGCAGAGTTAATATTCGTTCTTCAGAAAACCAATCTTGTAATTATTGAAATCCATATAGAGTCTTACAACTGTTATCAACTCTGGAAAAACATTATGAATTAATTCTATTTAATTATTTACTAAGGGATGTTAAGCAAAACAAAATCAATTTTGTTTGATGTTAGATCTGATTTAATTTTTTATTGTAGTAACTGTGTGACAGCTCTACCCTCCCCTGAAAAGACTCAGAAATAATAACATTAACTGTTACACCATTTAGTTAGTTTAATTAATTGTACGACCGTTTTATTACCCAAAAACCAGCAGACTCACCAAAACCATACAATTAATATTTAAAAGTAAAATAAAAACATCCAACCCCACGACAGTATTCACTTGCCTCTTCAACCAATTATCTCAATATATTGAACCATCCACTGAACTGACTGCTGCGATCTAAAATCATTAATATCTAATTGGTACACTACGTTTGCTCGAGGTGATTGATTAGGCCAAATATTTAAATCAACATTAAAACAAATAGCATCAAATTGCATTTTTGTTCCATCTGGTTGCAAAACAAGTTTTAAATGATTTTTGCCGACTATTCGCTGTGAAATAATAGACACTTGCGAATCAAAACTAGGACTTGGAAACCCTTGCCCCCAAGGTTGAATTGACTTTAACAACTCAGCAACTTGTAAAGTCATTTCACTTGAGTCTAATTTCCCATCAGTATATAAAACCTCTGTTGGTGACTGACCATCAAATGCATTAGATACAACCTCATTAAAAGCCTGCTGAAAAAGCTCAAAATGCTCTCGTTTTATACTCAAACCTGCCGCCATCGCGTGGCCACCAAATTTAGTTAACACATGTGGGTATTTTTTTGCTATCAAATCCAAACCATCACGAATATGAAACCCGTCAATAGAGCGTGCTGAACCTTTTATCATACCGTGCTGCGCACCCGCAAAAATAATGACAGGTCGATGTAAACGCTCTTTTATTCGTGATGCCAATATACCAATCACACCTTCATGCCAATCTTCTTGGAATAAACACACACCAATAGGTAAATCCTTTGTTTGTACCTTCTCCAAAAAGGACAGCGCTTGCTGTTGCATGGACAGCTCAATTTGTTTGCGCTCCTGATTTAAATCGTTTAACTCTGAGGCCATCTCAAGGGCTTTAGCTGGATTAGTCTCTAATAAACAATTAATTCCTAAGCTGATATCATCTAAACGTCCAGCAGCATTTAATCTAGGCCCTAAAACAAAACCAAAATCAGATGAAACTAATTTTTGAATGTCTTTACCTGCAATTTGTACTATCGACTTTATTCCTTGTAAACATTTACCCTGCCTTATTCGCGCCAATCCTTGTTGAACAAAAATACGATTATCTTTAACTAAAGGAACCACATCGGCGATGGTTGCAAGGGCTACTAAATCTAAGCGCTCACTAATATTAGGCGCCGTGGTTTTATCAAAAAAACCTATTTCAATCAATTTCGCTCTTAATGCCGCCATGACGTAAAACGCAACCGCACAACCACAAGCGCTTTTATTTTCAAATTCACACCCCGGTTGATTGGGATTAACAATGGCATCTGCATCGGGCAATTCGTCGCCTGCTAAATGATGATCGGTTACTAGAACTTTAACACCATGAGATTTCGCTAAAGCAACCCCTTCTATACTCGCCACTCCATTATCAACCGTCATAATTAAATCAGGATGTTGTTTTAGAACCACCTCAACAATTTCAGGACTCAATCCATAACCAAATTCAAATCGATTAGGCACAACAAAATTCACATCACTTGCACCTAATTGTCGTAATAATAAAACACATAACGTGGTACTAGTTGCACCATCGACATCAAAATCACCAACAATAACAATTTTTTTATGATGTTTAATCGCATCGACTAACAAATCAACTGCCAGGGCAATCCCTTTTAGCTTTTTATAAGAGCTTAAATGTTTGAGCGATAGTTCTAACTCACTTTTTGAAGTCACCCCCCTATTTTCAAAAATCCTTGTTAACAACTCTGATTGTTCAAATTCAACTAATTTCGATTTTGCTTCACGTTTTACGATTAACTTTGTCATAACTTTCAAATACTATAAATAATACTAAATATTATAATCTACTCTATTGATTTGCCCAAATAAGAATCATGGTCTACGCTTAATTGCAGACTTCACATCTACGTTAGAGTATTAAAAACAGATTAAACCGTTATGACTAGATTCGAAATTTATTCTTATAATAGAAAGCTAAAAGGGAAAAGATAATGAGCCAAGCATTTGCAGATTTATTCATTCAAACCAGTGAACACTTATACGAGGATGTTCTAAGAGGTCTGTTATATTCAAAACAAAAATTTATACCTAATTATTATTTCTTTGATTCTCAAGGTACTACTTATTACAACGAAATGATTGATAGCGCTGAGTATTACGTAACACCTTGCGAAATAAGCATATTACATAAACAATCTGAAGAAATTAAACAAGCATTGGGTAAAAATGTCACTTTATTTGAACTTGGATGTTCTGAAAGTATTAAAACAAGAATATTGTTAGATGGCTTAGATGAAGACACCAATTATATCGCCATTGATAACGACAAAGAATCCTTAGATAATCATGTCGAGCAACTCAATTTTATTTATGAACAAATGAACATTGGATCTTTACATCAAAATATTTATGAGCAAATTAATTTACCAAATTTTTTAGAAAAAAAAGAGAATAAAGTAATATTTTTTACTGGCTCACACATAGGTAGTTTATCCCCTGAAGAAGCTTTGAAATTTTTAAAGTCATTACGTAAACAATTTAAAAGTGGAAGCCAATTATTAATTGGTCACGATCTATTAAAATCTTCCAACATACTTGAAGCGGCATACGACGACAAAAAAAATTGTGCAGCGCGATTTAACACCAACCTACTTAGACGAATCAATCGTGAACTTGACAGCAATTTTGACTTAGCTAAATTTAAACATCGCGCTATTTTTAACCGCCAACAAAATAGAGTAGAGATGCATCTTGTCTCCTTAGCGCATCAAAGTGTTAATATTAGAGGGCATGAAGTGTACTTTACTAAAGGCGAAAGTATTCACACAAAAAGCGCTTACAAGTATACCCACCTTCAATTTACGCAATTATTAGCAGAAGCTGGATGGAAAAGTAATCAACATTGGGTAGATTCCAAAAACTGGTACAATTTGCAGTTAGCCAGTTGTTAAAACTGAATACAATATTAATAAGTGTTAGCTTAATATTGAGCCACTAAAGGACCTCTGATATGCTTGTCCTATCTTTTTAAATAATTATGAGAATAACAATGAAAATCAATCCACTTATCTGTCTTATAAGTTTTGTTCTAGTATTAAATGGCTGTAAAACATTAAACAAAGATGAATGCCAAACTGGCGACTGGGAAGCTATTGGTTATGAAGACGGACTTAACGGTGAATTACGCTCACGTGTTGGCCAACATAGGGAAGCATGCGCTAAACATCATGTAAAAATCGATTTACAATCTTATAACTTAGGCTACGATGCTGGTTTAGAGTTATATTGTAAAGCTGGCAACGGTTATAAAATGGGTTTAAATGGCAGTGTATACAACTCTGTTTGTCCTGCACAATTAGAAGCTGATTTCTTATTAGGTTATCACCAAGGTCGTGATATTTATGATTTAAGACGCCAAGTTAATCAACTTGAACAGCATATTATTAATAATACAAAATCAATTGAATTATCTGAAGTAAAAATTGAATCTTATAAAAATGAAATGCTAAGTGAAACAACTACCCCTGAGCGCCGTTTAGCATTATGGGATTTAATTGAACAAGAAAACATCAACATTGATAAGCTTGATCTTATTGAAATTGAATTGGCTGACGAAATTGACATTCTAAAATTCGATTTAGAATCAAAAACTTCAGCCGCTGCTTACTAAACTATTAATGAGCAGGTCTAGCCTGCTCAATTATTATGTTTGATTCCCACTGCCACTTAAACTTTCCCGAATTCCAAAATAATCTTATTCCGAATTTAGAACATTGCCTAAATAACGGCATCGATCACTGGATGATTCCAGGTATTAACTTAAACAGTCTTAGCGAATTTCAACAACTTATCACCCTCACCACCCCCCTTACTTCAGCAATCGCAACAAATCCAATAAATATGTATTTTGCACTGGGTTTACATCCTTACTTTATTGAACAACATCAGAAAAAAGACATTCAAGTACTTAGCAAGCAAATCGAATCTTTTAACATACAAGCAATAGGTGAAACTGGACTTGATGCGACTTGTACCAATCACAACCTTCAAACTTTTTTATTAATACAACACTTTGAATTGGCAAAAGAATTAAAGTTACCCATCATATTACATCACAGAAAAACCCTTCCAGAATTACTTAGAATTGCAAAACGCTACCCTAGTGTCAAAGGTGTCATCCATGCTTTTAGTGGCAGCTTTGAGCAGGCTAAACAATGGATTGATATCGGTTATTATTTAGGTGTAGGTGGCACAATTACTTATGATAGAGCAATAAAAACAAGAAATGCGATTACTAGAATTGATTTAAAACATTTATTAATTGAAACCGACGCCCCCTCGATGCCTATTTTTGGCCAACAAGGTAAAATAAACGCACCGATTAATCTAATAGCTATTACAAAATCATTAAGCGAATTAAAATCAATTGATTTTAATTCCGTTGATGATCAATGCTCTACAAATGCAAAAAAATTATTCGGGGAAATCTAAATCTAACCCCATTTTTTTTGCTTTTTCAATAGACTGCTGACGAAACTGTTCTCGTGACACCGTTTTAGCTGTTTTTAAACTGTAATAATAAAGTTTAGCAAGCACTTTGGGATCAATATTTGTGTGCGCTTTGGTTTTAAGTTCAATTAAATCCACATTATCCATTTGCTTAATTTCATTCGAAATGGCTTTAACTGGCTCTTCTTCAAATTCATCCTGAGCAAAAACCTGCTCGCAAACTTTTTGATAATGACGCTTAAAAATTGGAAGCATATAACTTTCAGATTGTGACTTTAAGCTGTAATAGTCACTGAGTTTAGCTGCTTGTTTGACTGCTTGATGCGTCCATTGAAAAGTCAGCGGCCTATGAGCACCCAAACAAGCTTCAACGTATGCATTTCGAGTACTTGGAAGGCCCATCTGCTCAGCTGAAGGTTGCATTAATGCTTTAAATTCACTGATACTTGGCGGCCATGCAAAAAGATCCTTACACTGCTCAATCGCCCATTCTATTTGCGCTTGATTAAACCCTCTTAAAGACAGAGCCCATTCTTTTTTAGCGTAATTAAGTGTTTGAGCATCACTATAAGCTGAATCGTATTTATGTGTATAAATATGATGAAAACGTGCAAACAACATATTAATGAGTACTTTTGTCTCATGAGATATGCTGTTATCAGTATTAATCTGCCCAGCTTGTGTCGGTGATATCGCGTAGTTTTTGTCTAACTTCTTCTTTACGTTGCTTAGCGTCCCGCCCAGGGTCTGCATAGGTTTGTTTCTGTTCATATTGACCTTCTTGCGATCGTGCACTGGCTTTAGCACGTTGAACCCAATTTATAAAACGCGAATCCCATGACATAGCCGTTTTGCCACTATCGATATAATATTGCTTGAATACGGGTAATTGCTCCTGCGCAAACGATGCAGGGATATTATGTAATCGTAGCATCTCATGAAACTGTTCACTAGGTTTCCAAATGTCATTCATTTTGGAAAGACTATTATTTGACTGCGCATAGATAGGTGTCGATTTAGGTTGTTGTAAATGCCCTAAAGGATTACCACTACTTTGATTATATAATCGTGCTTCATTAGCACGATCAATCTGCTCGACTGGTTCTGCATTGCTTAAAAGGGAGTTAATTGGAGCAACTACAGACTCACTTACTAAACTTTGCACACCCTCTTGCTTAGCACTCTTAGGTGTTTGTTTTTGAACACTGACAATTGGGGGAGATTTAAACATTTTATTTGTTATTTTATCAGCTGATGGTTTTGCATCACTCACAACCTGCCCAACCCAACTACCACCTTGGGATTGAGTTAATACAATCATTCCAATACGTTGTAAATTGATAAACACCTGATGGGTTTGTTCGTTACTCCAAAAGCTGAAAAATTGCTGACAATTAGCTTGTGTAATTGTAAATTGACCTTTTGTTAATGCGCTATTTTGTTGCAAAAACTGAATCATTATTGCTTCATTTAAACCGATTGTTTGAGCCAAACTGGCGGTAAAAAACAAAGGATTTTCTGAATTGGACATATATCAAACCTAAATAAAAACTAACAAACAAACCGTATTTTATCAGCGCTGGTACATTGGTGACAACGCTTATTTAGCCATTAACTAATTCATTTCAACTAAATGCAGCACTGGCCAGCCTTTTTGAAATTCAATTTGATGTTTTTGCCAAATCAGGTGATTTTCGTCCAAGGTTAGAATTAAATCAACTGCCTTTTGACCGCTCATTTGCAGCACACTTTGAAAACCTAATGCCACATATTGATTGGGCGCTGAATGATACTCAGACAAATAATGTTCGATTAACCATTCGTTAGTGGGATTCGTATTTTGTTGATAATGATAAAAACCCACAATAATTAAAGGATTAAAAGCAGAAAATTGCATGATCTGCTCTAAAGTGGCGTTGATCAACACCCACTGCAATTTAAGAGATTGTAATTTTTCAAAATATTCAACTTTTGAACTCGTCATCGCCGCTAATAATAAACTCTGTTCATGTGGGTACACATATAATTGTGTGCAATCTTTTGATTCACATTGAATCGATAAAAATTGAGCAAAACCCAACGTTTTTTCGCTCTCTCGATACGACGAAAATTTCACATGCGCTTGCCACAAACGATATTGATCAGAGAATAACAGCGCACCTTTTATCTTAAACCCATCAATCGCTAACTCCAAACTGCCAGCTGTAATACCTTTTGTGTTAATTGGATCCTGCCAAATAACAAAACTGGGTAAGGATTGTAATTGATTGTTATTACGAATTTTATTGAGATAGGTTAACTGACTAATCTGTTTAGACTGCGGCCCTAGAATAACCCAATCTATTTCTGAAGTTTTTGATACCTCTTGAGTTGCCACTTCGTTGTAAGTCATCAATTTTAAGTTAACATCTACTTTTTTAGACTGTAAAAACAATACAGCAAGCTCTAACCCCTGATGAATATTTTTATTAATGAGTGTATTTTGATCGACTTGATCCGTCACCCAAACAATTTTTTGGGCTTGAACTGAACTTGAATATATATAAATAGACATAAAAAAAAGGAAAGTGGAAACCACCTTCCCTTTAAAAGGGAGATAATTGTTTAACAATTACGCTTTCCCCTTCAAATATAGGTTTTTATAAACAAAGTTTGTAGCTTCAACAAAACCTTCCACACTACCACAATCAAAACGATTACCCTTGAATTTATACGCGATCACACAACCATCTTTAGCCTGTTGTAACAAAGCATCAGTCAGTTGGATTTCTCCACCTTTGCCAGGGGGTGTTTTTTCAAGAATCGAAAAAATATCAGGTGTTAAAATATAACGACCAATAATAGCTAAATTAGAAGGCGCATCTTCTTTATTAGGTTTCTCAACCATGTCACTTACTTTATACAAACCATCTTTTAACTCTTCGCCTTTGATCACACCATAATTATGAATTTCATCTTCAGGTACTTCCATTACCGCTACAATCGAGCATCTAAATTGGTTAAATATTTTCACCATTTGACCCAAAACGTTTGCATGAGTATGATCTTCTTGTAGACATAAATCATCGGCCAAAACCACAGCAAAAGGCTCCATCCCCGTTAACGTACGACCCGTCAAAATGGCATGACCCAACCCTTTCATTTCAGCTTGACGCGTAAATGAAAAAATACAACCTTTCATAACACGACGAATAGAATCTAAATATTGCTCTTTGCCTGTACCTGATATTTGATGCTCTAATTCATAGGAAATATCAAAATGATCGGCAATAGCGCGTTTGCCTCGACCTGTAATAAAACCAACTTCCGTTAAACCCGCTGCTAACGCTTCCTCTACGCCATATTGCACTAAAGGCTTATTTACGATGGGTAGCATTTCTTTA
>JALJPK010000162.1 GCA_022968985.1 Pseudomonadales bacterium
AGTCAGAAAATGATAAATTATGTTTGTAAGCTATATGTCATTGAAATCTATATAGTTTATTGAAATATACCGCGTTGGCTTGTATATTGCTTTTATCATTCTTTTCAAAGTATTATTAAACCAGATGTCTACTCAGCAAAAACTCAAAACTCAGTTAGTGGTTATAGGAAACGGCATGGTAACCGGCCGTTTTTTAGATGAATTAGTAGCTTTGGATCCAGAGCAATTTGACATTACTGTGATATCTGCAGAAGGATTTGGCAGTTATAATCGTATTATGTTATCGAGTATTCTTGCTAAAAAAGCAACCGTTGCGTCTATTATTCAAAAAGACGAAGCTTGGTATCAATCTAATGACATTGGATTAAAACTAGGTTTGAGTGCATTAAAAATTGATACTGAACATAAACAAGTGTTATTAAGTGATCAATCGATTATTTCTTATGATCATTTAGTGATTGCTACAGGTTCTAGGGCCAGTAAAATTCCTGCCAAAAATCTTCACCTCGAACATGTTATTTTCTTTAGAACGATCAACGATACTCATTTAATTTTAAACCAATGCGCTAATACCCAACGTGCTTTGGTTATTGGTGGTGGGCTGTTAGGTTTAGAGGCCGCTTATGGTTTGGCTCAGCAAGGTGTAAAAGTGACCCTGTTACATCGAAGTGGTTGGTTGTTAAATCGTCAGCTTGATGAAAAAAGTGGCAAAATGTTACAAGACATTATGCAAAATATGGATATAGAATTTAGGCTAAAAGATGAAGTAGTTTCATTTAATGGTGAACAATCCTTAGAGTCTGTAACGTTTAAATCAGGTGACACAGAAAATTTTGATATGGCTATTATCGCTACGGGAATTACCCCTAATAGCGAAATTGGTTTGGATGCTGGTCTTGAAGGTAATCGCGCTATTTTAGTGGATGATTATATGCAAACCAGTGATGATCATATTAGTGCCATTGGTGAATGTATTGAGCATGATGGGCAAACATTTGGTTTGGTTGATCCATTATGGCGCCAAGCAAAAACTTTGGCTTTGCGTATTGTAAAAGATGAAAAACAAGCGTTTATTCAACAAGAGGTTGCCACTAAATTAAAAGTGTCAGGTGTGCAACTGTATTCAGCTGGTCAAGTTGAAACCAAATACAACAACTTACTGTGTATTGAAGATCAAAGTGCAGGTGTGTATCGAAAATTAATTATCAAATCGAATAAAATAGTGGGTATCGTATTGTTTGGCGATGTATCAAGTGGCCCATTTTATTTTGATTTAATGCAACAACAACAAGATGTTTCTAAGCTTTTGCCAAATCTAATTTTTGGCGAACAAGCTGTTTCAGTAGAAGATAAGTAGTTACCTATGAATATAATCGCAACTGATTTAATTGCACAAACCACTTGCCCGTATTGCGGTGTGGGTTGTGGTGTGAATGTAAATAAAAAAGACAATGAAATTACTGTAAAAGGTAATACTGAGCACCCCGCTAACCTTGGCCGTTTATGTGTTAAAGGTTCTTCGTTACATGAAACATTGGTGCCTAAAAATAGATTATTAACACCTAAAGTAAACGGTGAAGAGGTTTCATGGGATCAAGCATTAACGTTTACTGCTGATAAATTCAAAAAAATTATTCAACAAGATGGCCCCGATGCGGTTGCTTTTTATGTCTCTGGTCAGTTATTAACTGAAGACTATTATGTTGCTAATAAACTGATGAAAGGTTTTATTGGTACATCAAACATCGATACAAATTCACGATTATGTATGTCATCGGCTGTTGTTGCGCATAAACGTGCATTTGGTAATGATGTAGTGCCCGGTTGTTATGAAGATCTTGAAGAAGCCGATGTGGTTATTTTTGTAGGTTCTAATGCAGCTTACGCTCACCCTATTATTTTTCAGCGTATTGTTAAAGCTCAAAAAGATTCAGGCAAAAAAATAATCGTTATTGATCCAAGACGAACTGCAACCTGTGAAGTGGCGGATTTACATTTACCGTTGGCGTCAGGTACGGATTCCTTTTTCTTTAATGGTTTATTGGCTTATCTGGCTCAAAATAATTATGTGGATCAGGAGTTTATTGATAATCATTGTGATGGTTTTGATAGTGCCGTTGAATCGGCATTAATCGATACGGCTTCAATTAAACAAGTTGCAACAATATGTGAAGTAAGTGAACAAGATATTAAAACCGCTTTTGAATGGTTTGCACAAAATCCAAAAGTTGTGACTGTATTCTCGATGGGTATCAACCAATCGGCAACAGGTTCAGATAATGGTAACGCTATTATTAACTGTCATTTAGCGACAGGTAAAATTGGTAAACCTGGCGCTGCGCCGTTTTCTATTACAGGGCAGCCAAATGCAATGGGTGGACGTGAAGTGGGTGGATTAGCTAATCAACTTGCCGCTCATATGGATTTTGCCAACAAACATGAAATTCAATACGTTGAACAATTTTGGCAAGCACCGAATATGGCCAAACAACAAGGTTTAAAAGCCATTGATATGTTTAACGCTGTAAGTGATGGTAAAATTAAAGCAATTTGGATAATGGCAACTAATCCAGTTGTGAGTATGCCTAATGCAGACTTTGTAAAAGAAGCGTTGTTGAAATGTGAGTTAGTGGTTGTCAGTGATTGTATGGACAATACCGATACAGCCAAAATTGCAGACGTGCTGTTGCCTGCCACTACGTGGTCTGAAAAAGAAGGTACCGTAACCAATTCAGAAAGACGAATAAGCTTACAAAAAGCATTTGTAAAAGCACCAGGGCAAGCCAAAAATGATTGGGAGATAATGTGTGAATTTGCCAAGAAAATGGGTTGGGAAAAGGATTTTGATTATACAGATGCCCATGAAATTTTTGTTGAACACGCAAAATTATCGGCTATCAATAGTGAGTTTAATAACGCGTTTAATATCGAAGCATTAATCGATATCACCAAAGAAGACTATCTTAATTTTAAACCCATTCAATGGCCGGTCACTGCACAACATAAAAAAGGTGTGAAGCGATTATTCTCAGATGGAAAATTCTTTACTGATAATGGTAAAGCGAAAATATTAACAATTAAACCCACAGCGCCTTTTCATAAATTAAAAGACAATCAATTGATTTTTGAATACAGGGCGTATTCGGGATCAATGGCACACAATGACACGTACAGGCAGTGTGAATAAATTACATAGTCATACACCTGAACCGTTTGTGCAAATTCACCCCGATGACGCCAAACGATTAAATATTCAAGATCGACAACTTGTTCAGTTAGAAAATAATAATGCTAAATTTTTAGCCAAAGCGTCCATTGATGACGAACAGCAAAAGTCGATGATTTTTGCGCCTATTCACTGGAGTGACGCGTTTGCATCAGCCGCTCGAGTCGATTCATTAGTGACAGCAATTGTAGATAAAATTAGTGGGCAACCGCAATTTAAAAGTACAGCAGTGCAAGTTTCTGCGGATCAAGCTAAATGGCATGCGTTGTTATTTTGCAAAGAAAATGTTGATATTTCTTTTGATTATTGGTGTAAAAATTTAGTGCAGCAAGCCACGATGTACAGTATTTCTGATCAATGTGATGAAAAATTTATAATTAAACGCATACAGAATATGTTTAAGCATATTAAAGATTGGGTCAGTCTAACAGATGCGGCAACAGGGCATATTCGTTTAGCGGGTTTTGAGTCAGATGAATTAACAGTGTTGATGTTTATCTCGCCAGACCAAGATGGATTGGTAGATAAAAATTGGCCAGCGAAACAAATTGGTGAAAAATTTGAAAAAGCTCAGCGTTATCAAGTATTAATAGGTAAAGATCAAGGTGATGTACCCGATGTTGGTGCAATTATATGTTCATGTTTTCAAATTGGTGAGAATCAAATTAAAGACGCCGTATTAGCGGGTTGTAAAACCAGTGAGGCGTTAGGTGAAAAATTAAAGTGCGGAACCAATTGTGGCTCATGTATCCCTGAGTTGGATAAAATCATCCAAACAATGTAATTGATCGGCAAACTATTGCTGGTTTATTACAGATGGTTAGGTAAGTTATTGATTTATATGGATTTAAATTAATAACAGAAGTGGGCATGTTAATTGTAATAACGACTTTGTTATTACAAAAGTCTGTGATTTGCCTTATGTTACTCTCTGCAATTGATCAATATACAAGTTTTCAAAGTGCTGCACCTGCTGTTACACCAATTCAAGATGTTACAAAAGATGTGGATAAAAAAGAAACGGATTCTCCCAGAAAAGATAATGTGACTATCTCTACTCAATATTTAAAATTACAATCAATCGCTGATGACTTTGACGTGAGTAATATTACTTTTAAACAAGTGAATCATTTAAAAAGTGAATTATTTGTGAAGGGGTTAATACCCATAAAAACAACTGACGCATTAACCTTGGCAACTCAATCCCAGCCCAATCATCGAGAATTTAATTTGTCTGAGGTAACCAAGCAGTTTTATGAAACCCCTGGCAATTTAATATTTAAACCTTTATTAGCCCCCATGCAGGCATTATTTGCTAATTTAGAAGCCATGCATCAAACACAAATGGTCGCTTAATATTAATTTGAATATTAGACTCGCATTCTAAGTAATGCCCAATATACTTAAAGTCAGTCTATAAATAAGTTTCAATATGAATCCAGTATCTGATATTCCAAATATTAAAAAATTAACGATTATATATCGAGTTGAGCCTGGGGGTTTAGGGCCCAATGGTAAACAGCAAATTAATGAATTCTGTCAATTTGCTGAAGATAAATTTAGGCAGTTAGATTCATTGTTTTTGATTTGGGATATTCAGCCACGCAGTGATAAACGTTTACCTGAAATACAGTTTCAGTTTATGAGAAAAAATATCTCTCACCAACAAGCGACAATCTATTTGGAAAAAATAGGCAAAAATATCACTCAGTTTTCAAATGAAATTGATGATGAAATGGCTAATTATATTGATATGTTTTTAAGTAGGTAAAGTATTGTGTATTGATAAAGATTTTTGCAGCTTTATTGAATAACGAAGCTGCAAAATAGGTTTAATTAGTTAGCGATGGTTTGATCCAAACATTTTTTGATTGCTGTAATTAACTCGTTAGCGTTCACCGGTTTTGCTATATAAGCTTTAGCGCCTTGGCGTGCTCCCCAAACTCTATCTATTTTCTGGTTTTTTGTGCTAACTAAGATAACAGGGATATTTTGAGTTATAGGGTCTTTTGAAAGTTTTCTCGTAGCCTGAAACCCGTTCATACCAGGCATAACAATATCCATTAATATGATGTCGGGCATTTTAGATTTGGCTGTAGCGATCCCTAGAATTGCGTCGATTTCAGTTATCACATTAAATCCACTTTTTTCTAAAATCCTTCTTTGATTGGCAGCTTGTGTGGGTGAATCATCAATAATTAAAATATCCGTCATGATAATAGTAACCTGTAGTTATTTTTTTGTAATGAATAATGTTGTACATTGCTTCTTCCTTAAAGGAACTGCGTCAACATTTAAAGTTAAGCCAATAAGAATAGCATAAGATTACCTTCTTAAATATTTAATTACATATCACTAACATTAAATTTAAAAAGGATGGAATTATCTTCTACGGATACAAATCGACACCAAAGTCCCGTATTGTAAATGGCCGACCACTGTTAATTTATGGTTTCTTGACGTTAATGAAGTGAAATGATGATTTCTAAAGATTCTATTTTAAATGCTTGTGAAAAGTTGATCCTAACAAATGAAGCAAGTATTTCTATGCGAAAAATTGCTGCCCAAATTGGTTGTGCACCACCTTCAATATATTATTATTTTGATAGTAAAACTCAAATTCTACAGGCTTTATGGGATAGAGTGCTTGAACAATCTCAGCAATATATCAGTAAAAGCTATTCTCAAATGGAGGCTTACCATTTATATATTCAATTTTGGCTTGAAAGACCATTAGAGTTCACTACTTTTATAGTCGATAAAGATCACCCTATCGATTTTAAATTAAGTCCAGATTATCAAACGATTTTAAGCCGATTCCATGAAGAAGACTCACGCGCAAAAGCCATTTTCGCCACTGCCCATGGTGTGGTTATGTTTATTATTCATCAAAAATTAAATGAGTCTGAATCAGCTGCACTTATTAATCAAAGTACGTTAATTATTGCTCATCAGTAATCATTTCAACTTTTGAAATGTCGAGATCAACGGATTTGATCTCGACATTTATATATTCAATTTTGGATTGAAAGACCATTAGAGTTTAATACTTTTATTGTAGATAAAGATCACCCTATCGATTTTAAATTAAGTCCAGATTATCAAACGATTTTAAGCCGATTGCATGAAGAAGACTCACGCGCAAAAGCGATTTTCGCCACTGCGCATGGTGTGGTTATGTTTATTATTCATCAAAAATTAAATGAGTCTGAATCAGCTGCACTTATTGATCAAAGTAAGTTAATTATTGCTCATCAGTAATCATTTCAACTTTTGAAATGTCGAGATCAACAGATTTGATCTCGCTGAATGACTTATTCGCTTTTGTTGAAAGTTGTTTGAACCTATCGACCTTACCAATTAAACCCTGTTTGCCTGATATTGCTTTAACTGTGTCATTAAAGTTATGACTCAGGGTGCTAATATTTTGCCCGACTTTATTTAATCGATCTGAAATTAAACAGACATTGTTGAAAATATCTGCAGCGCGCTCACTAATTTGTTTTGCTTCAAGATTGCCTTTTTCCATCATCCATAAGTTGGCAACTGTTCTTAGAATTGGCATTAACGTAGTATGAGATACTAATATCACATTTTTTTGATATCCATAACTAAACAACATCGTGTCATATTTCATCGCTTCGATATAGGCCGGTTCAATTGGCATAAACATTAATACAAAACTAGGACTGTTGATGCCAGGTAACTTATCGTAATCTTTTTTAGATAAATCGTTGATGTGATTTTTAATGGCTTTAATGTGTAATTCCATGTTGATTTTTAATATTTCGGGTGTGGTTGCGCTCACTGCTTGCTCGTAAGCAACTAAAGACACTTTGCTGTCTAATATCATTTCTTTGTTGTCGGGTAGGTTAATAACAAAATCAGGGTACTGTGTTTTACCTTCGGCCGTTTTGTAATGAGCCTGGGCTTGGTAATGTTCATTCTTTATTAATCCAGCCATTTCTAAGGTTTTTTCTAATTGAAACTCTCCCCAATTACCGGCTAATTTTTTATCGCCTTTTAGTGCTTTGGATAAATTATTAGCCTCATCACTCATCTGTAATCCAATGTCTAAAATTTTATTAATTTCAGCTTCTAAAGCGGTATGTCCTTTTTGGGTTTGATCATGTACTTCATTAACTCGTTTTTGAAAACCCTCTATTTGTTCTTTAAAGGGTTGTAATAATTGATTTAAAGATTGTTGGGATGATTGACTAAAATCCTGTGCTTTTTGATTGAATATTTTATTGGCAAGTTGTTCAAATTCTAATGATAATTGAGATTTAGTTTCGCTAAATTGAAGTTTTAATTCTGCAAAATTGGATTCTTTTTCAGTTAACTTTGTTTGTAATTCAGTTAATTCGTTTTGATTCAAGTGGAAATTATTTTTTAACGTATCTAGTTGAGTGATTAATGATTGCTCGCGCTCTTGAATTTTTAAATTAGTTTGCTCTAAATATTTATTTTGTGTCGTGACTTTTGAAAGTTGAGAAATTAATTCTGAGCGGTTTTTTTGAAAACTATCAACCTTGTTTTCTAACGAAATAACTTTATTTTTGCAGTCAGTTAGTTCTAAATTATTATTATTTAAAGATTGTTGGTCAAAATCAGATTGCATTTTAATTTGAAATAACGAGTTTTTTGTCTGATTTAGGTCAATGGCAATTTGGCTGACTGATTGTTTGGAGGATTGATAGGATACGTAAAGACTTATGCATAATATAATTAAAACAAGCAAGGTAGGTAAAAGAGTAAATATTATTTGAATGGCGTATTGCTCTATGTATGTCATTTAGTAGTATCTTATGTTGTTAATTATCGTATGTTACAAGGCTGGGATCTATTTTAATATTAAAATAAGTGTGTACTGTACTATCAATTTTTATTAAAATTATATGGCATTATAGGATGCAATTGATAAATAACATTTTAGGAAAAAATATGATTTTTTTTAAGAAAATAATAATATTAAGTGTTTTAACAATATCTTCAACTTTTTCACAGGCT
Organism: Pseudomonadales bacterium; assembly: GCA_022968985.1. Taxonomy (GTDB): domain Bacteria; phylum Pseudomonadota; class Gammaproteobacteria; order Pseudomonadales; family Natronospirillaceae; genus Marinicellulosiphila. The sequence continues at coordinate 8,237 of JALJPK010000162.1, forward strand.
GAAGTTGAGTCTTGGTATACATTTTGGTCCATGGGTTTTGCCTCTCATACATACCCTGCTGAGGTCCAAGAGGTTTTTAACGACAAGCCTGCATATGTTACTCGAATTCAGGTTGCAACTGATGTGCTAGGTTTTTACTGGCCTTTTCCAGACGAAAGAACAATACTTGGGTTTGTCGTAAATAGTTCTGGTGATGCGCTAAGTGACGGGTATAATACTGTTCAATTTACTCAAACCAGTGTTGCGATTAGTGCGATGCGCTTTTTTGGGTCTGAACCGGGGGATGGATTCTTTGTTAGGGGTGATGTTGGTTCTACAAGTTTAAGCATATCCCAAGATGGTTATTCAGTAGCTACCACTGAGTCAGGTTTAGGGCTGCTTGCTGGTATAGGCTACGGCATAAAAATGTCTGAAGGTACTAGAATATTATTAAGTACTTCATTTGCTAGAAATGCAATTCCTACAGAAACAGGTGAAACTTTCAACTCTTTGAGATTTACAATCGGCGGCTTATGGTAAATGGTAATATATAGACAAGTATATTAATTGGTGTATTTGTCTATTTCTTTGGCTATGTTTAAAAATTGTGTTGCTGTATCTGTAAGAGTTTGAATTCAAACAGTTTTTTGCCCTCATTCATTTTATCATCCGTAAAACTCTGATATTTATGCCAAGCCAGCATACGAAACCAACCTAAATATTTGGGCAAATATTTACTAGCCACACCGTTCATCTTTAAAACCCATAGCTTTAATTGACTGTGATAATTATTAATATTTTGAATATGAAATATACCATCTTTAGATCTCGAATTTTTCAAAACGATATGATGAAGATGATGTTCGACGCAGACCTGATTATAAGCAGGTTGGCCGTCGGTGCATAAAATAGATTCATCACTTATTTTATCGCCTAAACAGTTATTTATTT
>JALJPK010000163.1 GCA_022968985.1 Pseudomonadales bacterium
ATTATATCAATTAGCTCAATATGAATATACAATCAATGTCAAGGCAATTATATGCCTAATTGCATGCCTTATTTTGTTTATGTCTTATGATTACTTATGATTACTAAAGGCGGGAGGGTGAGTTAAAAGTAACTTACCTCTAGGTATCGTTTTCAAATTATTGAACAAGTTTGAATCTTTATTTACGGGGGATTAGCACTGGTTTTTTAGTGTTTAATGGGTGATTTTAAATCATTAATATAGTTAAGATCGAATAAACGTCTTGTTAATCCGAGTTTTGATTATATTTTCAAACAACAAAATCTTAAAACCCTGAGGATTCATGTGTTCTATTTGTTATCAATTTAATTATTTTCGAAATTTTGATTTTTTGTTCTCTGAAATCCTATCTGTTTTTGATCTGTTTTTGATCTGTTGTTTCTAGGCGGTTGATAAACCCAGGACCAAACCTTGTTGTTGGCTTTATTGGTTTGATCGCAAAAAATAATATCTCAGAATAAATATAATGTTATTTTTAACAGTAACGTTGAAAGTTCAGCAAAACCAGTTTGAGTAGTTTTTGGATTTTGTTTACCTAAATTAAGGCCGTGATTTTAGGTTTTAAATTAGAGCCTTAGTTTAATTAACGTTTAGTTATTGAAATAACCAACTTTTTTAATTTTATTTCATTTATTCAAACTTAGCATGAAGCCTGTGCCTGTGCCTGTCTAGTCTCGTTGAAACAGTTTTTTAAAATTGTTTAGTTTGCTTAATTTTGTTTAGTTTCGTAAATCTGCTTAATATTGTTTGTTTTTGTAAATTTTGCTGGCGTCTTATTTGTGTGATTCTTTTTTTCTAAAATAAACTCCTATCAATATCATCAACGCAATCAACATCAAATATAAATGACCAAATATCTGATAAAAAGTATTCGACTTATTAAGGCTCACATCATCAATTAAAGTTAATGCTTTAAACGGTTCAAGTTGCGCGCTGATTTTACCGTATGGATCAATAAACGCGGTAATACCTGATTGTGTTGAACGTACCACACTTAAACGGTTTTCTATTGCGCGCATTTGAGCCATTTGTAAATGCTGATGTGGTGCAAATGAATCCCCAAACCAATCATCATTACTTACTGTCATAATTAGTTCGCTGTTTCTAGCATTTCGACGCACTAAAGCAGGGTAAGCCGCTTCATAACAAATCATAGTGCCGATTTTATGTGGGACAACTTTATTTGGGACAACAGTGTTGATTAATACTTGATTAATAACGATGTTGTTTTGTTGTTTTTGACCGGGATAATAATCATAATCATTCATATTTAAAAACGGTAACGCCTTACGCAGGATATCGCCAAATGGCATGTATTCACCAAAAGGCACAAGATGATATTTGTCGTATGTGCCCTGTGCAAATCCTGTTGCTATCATCGAATTTCTAGGTTTATTATCGACAATTCTAGGTGTACCTATAATCAGTGATGTGTTGTTGTTAGTGGCCCAATCACCGATATGTTGTAGTACTTTCTGGTTATTTTGGTAGGAGTCAGTTAAGGCTGCTTCAGGCCATAAAATAACATCTGTATCAGCTAACTTATAGGTTTCTGTTAAATAATGATCTCGTGATTCATTTGTGGATTTTCGAGTCCATTTGGTTTTTTGATCCACATTTGATTGGATTACGGCCACTTTTAATGAACCTGTTTGAGTTGAAAATGATAAGTTTTGTGTGACTAAACCACAAACAAATACAAGGGCAAAACTGCTGATTAATATCGCTTTTTTGTTATGAGAAAAACGGTATATTTGACTAAAAAGAACAGCAAAAAGCACAACTATAAACGACACACCATACACACTAAATATACTGGCTAATTGCCCAATATAAGTATCGGTCATACTGTATCCAGAAAATAACCATGGAAAACCAGTAAATAGCCAGGTTCTTAACCATTCAAATAACATCCAAATTAATGCAAAACTAAGTATGGACAGGGATTTTTCTGCAAAAAAACGAGTAAATAACCAACCTTGCACTAAAAATAAAAGCGCGAAACCAAGGCAGAAACAAAAGATACTTAACGCCGCAATCAACGGTAAAACATGAACGGTGATAAAAGCGAAATAAATCCAAGAAATACCAAAACCAAAAAAACCAAATCCATAAGCGAAACTGATTCGTTTGCTAAATTGTGGGTATTTAGTTAGTAAACCATACCAAGAAGCAATACTAATCATTGTAACTGGCCATAATTTAAATGGGGCTAAACCAATACTAAAAAGAGCCCCTGCGAGCATAGGTAGAATAATTGCAATTAGTAATGGTTTTAATTTCATATTGTATCCGTTTGTAAGGTAAGTGATAGCGGGTGGGCTGATTGTATGGAGATTTCGTCTTATTGCAAATTTGTTCAGTGTTTTAACAGTAAACGACTATAATTTATGGGTAAGAATTATGGGTAAGAATTAAGATTTAAGCTTAAAACTTAGGATCAAGTCGAATACAATTATGAAAATCATTATTTATTGTGAGGCAAAAAGTGAACGGCTATATTACAAAGCAATTTGTGATGACTTAGAGGTGGGGGCAATAGCGGTTGCAAATACTGAGCAGTTTAAATTAGAGCTCAATACAAATAATTTTCATCTGATTTTATTAAGTCTGCACTTAGTGGGAACTCATAGTTTTGAGTTAGCAGCGTTTATTAGAAAACAAAAACAATATGTAAATACTCCAATAGTAGTAATGACGGCTAATAACCGAACAAATATTTTGCAAGATGCAATTAATGCCAAAATCTCAGATGTTTGTGAAAAACGCCATGTCGACAATTTAAAGAGTATTCTAAAACGGATGAATGCTCGTTTAAAAAAAATAGATGCCGCCATACTTTATGTTGAAGACGATAAAGCGGTTGCAGCATTAACTATCCAAACCCTGCAAAGCGCAGGTATTACAGTGGATTGGTGTGCTGATATAAAAAGTGCTCAAAATAATTCACTAAATAAACAATACGACCTTTTATTGTTAGACACTATTTTAAAAAATAATGAATCAGGTATCGATTTTTTATTATGGCTTCGTGTTAATGCCTCAAAACAAAACAAATCAATACCCGTATTAGTAGTCTCCAGTTTTAATGCTGCAGATCGCAAAATTCAAGTTTTTAATGCAGGAGCCGACGATTTTCTATCTAAACCTTATGTGGAAGATGAATTATTAGCCCGAATTGTTGTATTAATTGAGCGAAAACAATTTGATGTAAAAAACACTTTATTACGTGAGCATATCTTAGAGCAAAAAAGAAATCGATTTTTGGGTACGATCAGCCATGATTTACGTGCGCCACTTAATGCGGTGTTGGGTAATTTACAATTATTAGAATCCACAAAGTTAGACGCAGAGCAACTACAGTGTGTTAATTTAGCGATGCAATCGGGTAATATGCTTAACGATCTAATTCAAGATTTATTAGAATTTAGTGTTGTTGAAGATGATCAGTTTACGCTTTACCCAAAAATAACGGATTTAAAAGCAGTGTGTAACGAGGTATTTAATACTGTTAATGTTACCTTAAATAGTAAAAAAGTCCGTTTTAATATGTATTTTGATCCTGATATTCCAAGCGAAATAAGTTTGGATTCACTTCGTTTAAAACAAGTATTATTAAACCTGCTGAGTAACGCATCTAAATTTACCCAAAAAGGTCATATTGATTTTAATATTGACTATAACGTTGACAATAAAGAAGTGATATTCCATATCAAAGATACGGGTAAAGGCATCGATAAAAAAGATTTAAAGCGTATATTTGATACCTTTACACAAAGTGACTCAGACAGCTTGGAGGCCAAAAAGGGTGTTGGGTTAGGTTTATCTATTTGCAGTCGTTTGGTTGATTTATTTAAAGGTGAATTAAATGTAGACTCTCAAATAAACAAAGGTAGTCATTTTTATTTTAATTTGCCGATTAAAGTTAAAAAAACTCAAAACAAAGTGAGCGCTCAAATAAAACCTTTTGGCGCCAATGAGTATTTAGTTTTAGTGGTTGATGATAATAAATTTATCCTAGATATGATGCGAAGTTTTTTAGATAAAATAAATATTAAATGTGAATGCGCCAGTAATGGATTACAAGGTCTAAAACTTCTAGGAAAACATGAGTTTAATGCGGTGATATTAGATTGCCAAATGCCAATAATGGATGGATATACCATGGCGCGCGAGATGCGTTATGATTCAAAATATAGCTGTATTTCAATAATTGCGAGCAGTGGGAATTTTAGTGAACAAGATCAACACAAATGCACTCAATCGGGTATGGACTTGTTTTTACCCAAACCAGTGAAATTTGATGAGGTAAAAATCGTGTTAGAGCAAGCTTTTAAACGAACTTCTCTTTGCGCTGTGATTCGATAAAGTTTAAACTTCACATATACATTTCTATTAAATAAACCACGCTTTCGAGCCCAATGAGAATATAAAGTGAGTATCGATTCTAACGACTTTCATGATTCCTCCGGTTTCCCCGACTTTGTTTCGCTGTTTCGTCAAAGTGCACCCAATATCTATGCGAATCAAAATAAAACGGCGGTTTTTGTGTTAAGTGCCAAAGCCTTAGATCATTCTAATTTTGTGGCTACTTTGCACGATTTAGCCTTATTAAACGCGTTAGGTTTGAAAATTATTTTAACCTATGGGTTAGACAATCAATTAGATAATAACCAAGCGCCTGTAGATAACAAAAAACTGCAGTCTTTAATCCAAAAAAATGGCGAAATTATCAGCAAAATCATGGCTGAATTCTCATTGGGGTTAATTAACTCACCTATGCATGGTGCGAAAGTTCGTGCGGTGATGGGTAACTTTGTCATTGCTAAACCTAAAGGTATTATTAATGGAGTGGATCACGATGCATTAGGCGAAATACGTAACGTTGATGTGGTTTCATTAAATGCACATTTAGATTTAAACGAAGTATTGATTTTACCACCTATTGCTTATTCACCAAGTGGTGAAGTGTTTTATATTAATCCATGGCAACAAGCTGTGAAACTAGCTAGCCAAATGGATGCGGATAAAATTATATTCTTAGGTCAGTGTGAGTCTATTAATCAATCGTTTAAAGGTGAGTTAACCTTAGAGCAATCTAAGCGTTGGTTATCAACTCAAGCAAGTGATTCTTTAGGTGTGTCAGAGCTTAGGCACGCCATCATTGCCTTAAATGAAAATGTGAATCGTGCGTATTTATTGGACTATAAAAAAGACGGACAGCTATTAACTGAGCTATATACACGAGATGGCTCAGGTACGTTAATTTACCAAGACGATTACGATGTAATTCGCCAAGCACATGGCGCAGATGTATCAGGTATAAAAGCGTTGTTAGAGCCCTTTGAGCAAAAAGAAATTTTAGTAGAAAGAAGTAAACATAATTTAGAAGAACACATTAAGCAGTTTTATGTGTTTGAACGCGACGGGATGATTATTGGTTGTGCGGCATTTAATCAATTTGCGCAGCAAGGCGAGTTAGCTTGTTTAGTGATGCATGATCAATATCGAAACGCGAATCGAGGTGATATGTTATTAAAGAAAATTCAAGACGTCGCCATCAAGAACAATGTAAAACAATTATTTGTGTTAACCACACAAACGGCGCACTGGTTTGTAGAGCGTGGTTTTGTCAAAGCGCAGTTAAGTGATTTACCCGAACAAAAAAAATCAATGTATAACATGCAGAGAAACTCTAGCGTGTTTATAAAAACATTATAATCAATATGTAGGTCGACTTTTAAGTCGTCAACCAATCTAAAAGAGATCGGCCGGTTGTGTGCTCCTAATTAAGTGATTTATAAGAGATATCTATGTCACGATAAAATCGACCCTACAAAACATAAGAAAATTAAAAAGGTAAAAAATGAATTTCATCGAACAGATAAAACAACAGCGTTTAAGTAATAATTCAATGGTATGTGTTGGATTGGATCCATTTTTGGATAAAATGCCTGTAGAGTTTCAAAACTCGAAGACAGGTATTTTAGATTTTAACAAAGCCATAATTGATGCTACTTTTGATGTAGTGTGTTCATATAAACCTCAATTTGCACATTATGCCGCACTAGGTCAATTAGATGTTTTAAAACAAACCATCGATTACATCAAAACTAAATACCCGCAAGTGCCTGTTATATTAGACTCAAAACGTGGTGACATTGGTTCAACTGCTGACATGTATGCAAAAGAAGCGTTCATTCAATATAACGCGGATGCGGTTACTGTGAATCCTTATATGGGCGACGACACAATTTTGCCATTTACCCAGTATAAAGATAAAGGTGTGGTGATTTTATGTCGTACATCAAACCCAGGTGCGGGTGTGATTCAAAATATTAAAAGTGACGGGCAAACGTTGTATGAAATTATTGCAAAACGTGCGCGCACCACGTGGAATGAAAATAAAAACGTTATGTTAGTAGTGGGTGCAACCGTACCACAAGAAATGAAATCGATTCGTTCAATTGTGGGTGACATGGAGTTTTTAGTACCAGGCTTAGGCGCACAAGGTGGCGACGTAAAAGCAGTAATGGAAGCAGGTTTAAATGCTGATAACTCAGGGTTGGTGATTAACTCATCTCGCGCAGTATTGTATGCATCAAACCAGTTAAAAGATTTTGCAGAAAAAGCGCGACTTGAAGCCATTTCTTTACAGGCGCAGTCAAACCAATATAAAAAGTAAATGAATGTAGGTCGGGCTTTAACCCGACAAACGAATATTTTTAATGAAATTAGAATTGTCAGAATGAATTCTGACCTACAAATATAAAAATGTAGGTAGGGTATTAACCCGACAAACTGATATTGTTAATGTAGGTCAAAGCTTGCGCTGACAACTAATTTCTTTTAATGAAATTAGCAATGTAAGAAAAAATTCAAAATTCAAAATACACATGAAAGATGGAATTGAAAAAATCGAGTCTATCCCTAAATTTAATATTCAGCTTTTGTTATGTTTGTTGTCTACGACTACTGAATAGATTTAAAAAGTTGAATGCTAATGCCAAAACAAGTGCCTAATCAAGAGCAGTTAAAACCGATGAACTGGGAAAACCTGCTTATCCAAGATCGTTTTTTCTTAGATAATTTAAGTGTAAATGAGTCGTTTCGAAGTCAGTTTCATAAAGACCAAGATCGGGTTGTGTTTTCGACCGCGTTTAGAAAACTAGCGGGTAAAACACAAGTTCATCCGCTTTCAATATCCGACCGAATCCATAATCGATTATTACACTCATTAGAAGTAGGCAGTGTTGGTCGATCTTTGGGAGTACAAGTGGGTTACCATATTATCGATGAATTACCCCAAAATATATCCCCCGACGATATAGGTGTCATTGTTCAAAATGCCTGTCTAGTTCATGATATTGGCAATCCACCTTTTGGTCATGCTGGTGAATACGCCATTCAAGATTGGTCAAAACAACACCCTGAATTTTTTGAAATGTTGCCAAAAAATAAGTTAGGTGATTTTGAAAATTTTGAAGGTAATGCTCAGGGTTTTCGCTTATTAATTCAAACTGAAAATCATTTTAATGAAGGCGGCTTAAGGCTCACTTACCCTACCTTGGCCAGTTCTTTAAAATACCCATGGACACAAGATAACCGCCCAAACAATAAAAAATTCTCGGTGAATCACTCTGAAAAACACCAGCTTGAAACACTGATGTATCGTTTGGGAATTCCAGTTAATAACAAAGGCCAATATGCACGACATCCCTTGTCATACTTAATGGAAGCAGCAGATGATATTTGTTATGCATTAATGGATTTAGAAGACGCGGTTATGTTAAATATACTGACATTTAAAGAAGTGACGGATATATTTCAAGCAATTCATGGCCAGCAATTATTTGATTTTAAAAGCACGTCAGTAGGGGACTCAAAACAATTATCGGCGCTTAGAGGTAAAGTAATTGATGTGTTGATTGACCAAGTTGCAAAAACATTTGCACAAAATTTGAACTTGATCATGAGCGGAAAATTAGAGGGTGATATATTTGCCCACTGTCCAGAACATATAAAACAGGGTATTTACCAAGCTAAAGAATTGGCAAGAACCAAAGTATTTATAAGCAGTAAAAAAACACAGGTCGAAATCGCCGCCTATAGTGTTTTAAGTACATTATTAAATTTATTTATACCGGCAGGATTTGAATTACATCAGAAGAAAGACTTCGAAAAATTAAGTTATCGCAGTCAACGTGCACTGCAATTAATGGAAGATGAAGCACCACAATCATCAATGAGTGCTTATGATATTTATTCCAGAATGTATGATTTTATAGCGAGTATGACCGATCAACACGCAAGTACCTTAGCCAAACAAATATCAGATCCAATAGCATTTTATTAACTATTTTAGATTAAATACAGAGAATTAATATGACAATTAAACTTGAAGGTAAGTGGGCATTAGTGACTGGTGCAAGCCGTGGTGTAGGTCAACAAATTGCATTAGGTTTGGCAAAAAAAGGGGTTAACTTAGTTTTACATTCTAGTAATATTGAGAACCAAGATAAAACCAAAGAGTTATTAAAAGACTTAAATGTAACAGTTAAATCAGTGGCGTCTAATTTAGAAAATCCAACAAGTATTCAAACTAGTTTAGAATTGGCTGAAAAATTAAGTGGTGGTATTGATATTTTATATAACAATGCAGCCATCATGACACCCTTTTTAGATTTATTCGAAACACCGATTGAAGATTATCACAAGAGTTTCCAGGTTAATGTATATGCAGTGATTCAAGTTTGTAATTATTTTGCACCTAAAATGCAGGCACGTGGATTTGGTCGAATCATCAATACTACTTCAGGTATTAAAGACACCCCAAGCTTAGATGCTTATAGCATTAGTAAAGCGGCACTTGATAAATACACTCGTGATTTAGCTGTCCACCTTGCAGGTACAGGTGTATTAGCAAATTTATTTGATCCTGGATGGTGTCGTACCGATTTAGGTGGTGATCAAG
>JALJPK010000164.1 GCA_022968985.1 Pseudomonadales bacterium
AGTCTGACGGAGGCAGGGCGATTATATTTAGGACATTGCCTTAAGGCTTTAGAGGCATTAACTGCTGCAGAGCAATCCATGCAAACCTTAAGTGAAACCCCCAAAGGCAAACTTCGGGTGGCATTACCGACCAATTTAGTCGAAGTGATCATGAAGACTGTATTAATTCCATTTATGTTGGATTTCCCTCAAGTTGAACTTGATATTATTCAAAGTGATTACGCGGTGAATTTGATTCACGACAGTTTTGACATCATCATCCAACCGGGCCCTGAAGAGATTGACGACTCCAGTTTTATTTACCGCAAGTTGTTTTCAACTAAATGGAAAGTAGTGGCAACACCATTATTATTACAAAAGGTGTTGGGTGTAGAAGTGGATAAACGTTTTAAAGGGTTATCGCCTGAGCTTGCAGAAACGATTCCTTTTATTAACATCAGTGATCGTTATCAAAAATTAAATAAATCACATAAACAATTACAACCTACAACCTGTTTTGTATCAGGTAAAAAAATCAATTTTAAACAGCAATTTTCATTTAACAATACTTTTGCAGTTTTAGAAGCTATTAGGGCGGGAATAGGTATGTCGATATTACCGGCTTTAATGTGCAAAAAAGAATTGGCCAGTGGGGAGTTTGTAGAATGTTTAAAAGACTATGAAATCCAAAATACAGCTTTATATATGATTTACCCTGCAAGGTCGGGTCAACCAGCTAATTCGCGTAAATTTATTGCACGCATAATGCAGTGGGCCGAGTTAAGGCGCTAGTTATTAATCCTTAGGCGCTTTTAAGTCATTTGTTGACTCTTATGTTAATTGTCAGACTCAATTCCAGCTGCAACAACAATTTAAAACATAGCCTGTTATAAGTGATTTTATTGTGGTTTAGTTATTTATCCATGTTGTTGTTTCTACAGAAAGACTCATCAGTAGCCGACATCAGTATTAAGTCATCATCCTGCAACAACAATTTAAAACATAACCTGTTATTTAAACTTTTAATTCGTCATTTTAGCTGAATACAAACTAACTAAAATCATAATCAACATTACCTTTTCATAATATTTGTCTACTCTTATATAAACTCAACCAATCTAATAAGAGATGTTATGAGCACTTTAAAAGTCATCAAACAATCAATGAAATTAGCTTTATTTACATTACTATGCACTTTATTTAGTTTTGTGATGTTAAATAATGTTGCTTTAGCCGAACCTTATAAAATAGGGGTGGCTAGTTGGTCAGGTTATCCCGCAAGTTTAGAAGGATTTAAAGCGGGTTTATTAGAGTCTGGATTAGAGTTGGATAAAGATTATGTGTTAATTGAAGGGGCCGTGGGAGCAGATAAAACGTTACAAAAAAAAGTGGCGCAGCAGTTTAAACAACAAAATTTGGATTTGGTTTATTCTTTAACCACACCAGGTACTGTGATTATGAAAGAAACATTACCAACTGATTTACCTATTGTGTTTTCAATTGTAACCTACCCTGCCGACTCTGGCCTAATTGAATCATTTGAATATTCAGGGAATAATTTAGTGGGCACCAGTAATTATGTACCCATAAAAAATTATCTGAATCTATTAAACATGTTAGTCCCCGATATTAAACAAGTTGCTATTTTTCACCGAAAAGGTGAGCCAAATTCTCAATTGCAGGCCGCTAATTTATATCGACTGTTTAAGAAAAATAAAATTAAAACCCAAGTTCTTCAAGTTACTTCATTAGATAATTTAAAAGAAGTGGCATTAACTGCAAATGTTCAGTTATTTGTTACCACCACAGACACACTTATGCAAAATGGTGGTGAAGACGTTTTAATCCAGATCGCACAACAGAAATCTATTCCAATTTTAAGCTCAAATAAATTAGGCATTGAATCCGGTTCTACTTTTGGCCCTGTATCTGATTTTTATACATTAGGTAAAATGTCAGGCAAAAAAGCAGCAAAAATATTAATTGAGAATATTCGACCCACTTTAATTGAATCAGAAGTACAAGATCCTTCCATTTATTTAATCAATAAACAAAAAGCGAGGGACCTTAATATATTAATTCCTGAAAATTTAGAAAATTCATTTATGTTTGTTGATTAAAAAGATGAAACTGCAACTTAAGTTTATTTCAATAGTGTTCATGGCTATTATTGTATTAAATTTTTTCTTAGAATCTTATATTTCTAACACAGTTATTAATAATACCAATAAACAACAAACCAATCAGTTAGATGCAAATCTAAAACAAGCCAATAACGTGGTATTGGATCAACATGATTTTTTAATCCGTTTGGCAAAATTTACAGCTAATAATAGAGAGATTAAGCGCGCTTTAGATACATTAGATAGCCGTGGTGTTAATCAAATACTAAATAATATTAGTAAAGCGTTTGAGCATTTAAATTATGTATTAATAGCTGAATTAGATGGTAGTGTGTTTGCTGTTAATACTGTGAATAATGCAGGGATAAAAATACCTTCTGAAAATTTATTTTTTGACAATATTCACGATAATCCTCTTACTATTTTACCTGTATTAGAATCAGGGGTAGCGTATGCCTTTGGGCAAGATCTATTTCTAAATAAAATGCAAATTAAACAAAAAATGACAAAACAAATTATTGTTGAAATTAGAAAAAAAGAAGAAATTGTGGGGTGGATGTTATTATCAATCGATTGGGAAACTCAAACAAAAAAAGTATTCGAAAAAATTAGTAATGATCTAATTGATTCTAATAATCCTGTATTAGCTATGTTTATATTAGATGATAAACAAAAAATTAATTCGTTATATCAAACAAACAGTGACTATTCAGAAGATGAATTTATTGATTTTAGAACGAATAATAATTTTTTATCTTATTCGTTACCAGCGCAATTTAATTCAAGTAATGATTTGGTGATAGTTTATGATGAAAAAATCGTACTAAAACCAGTTAGTGTATTATCAAATAAAATCAGAATAGCAATAATGTTAAGCGCTATTTTAATATCTATTATTTTATTGTTCTTGGTTCGAATACTGATCATTTCAAGGTTAACAATATTACAGAAAGAGGCAAAAATAATCGGTGAGGGTGTATTTAATAACCCTATTGCTATGCGCGGTTCTGATGAAATTGCACAATTGGCAAAATCGATGTACGACATGTCTAAAAACCTAGATTTAATTACAGCTTCTAAGGAAGAGGCCGAGTTAGCGACTCAAGCAAAAGGTGAGTTTTTAGCGAGTATGAGTCATGAAATTAGGACACCAATGAATGGTGTTTTGGGTATGTTATCAATTTTATTAAAATCTGACCTAGATGCAACACAACGAATTCATGCTCAAACTGCACAGTCTAGCGCACAATCATTATTAAATTTGATTAATGATATTTTAGACTTTTCCAAAGTGGATGCTGGCAAAATGGATCTAGAAAATATCGAATTTAATTTGATGGAAATGATTGAGAGCATGGCTAAATCTATTTCATTTCAAGCTAAAACCAATAACAATCAATTACTTTTCGAATTCGAAAACTTTCCATTTCATGGTGTAAAAGGCGATTCAGGACGTATTCGACAGATCTTAACCAATCTTATTAGTAATGCTCTAAAATTTACTCAAGACGGGGAAATAGTAGTTAAAAGTAATATTAAAATCTCTTCTGAAAATCCCGAACAATTTATCTTTAACTGTGAAATTATCGATAATGGCATTGGAATGGATAAACAAACAACACAAAAATTATTTCAATCGTTTACTCAAGCCGATTCATCCACCACACGAAAATTTGGTGGCACAGGTTTAGGATTAGCAATCGTTAAGAAATTGTGTTTATTAATGCAGGGTAATGTTCAAGTAGAAAGTGAAGCTGGTAAAGGTAGTTGTGTATCATTTTATATATTATTGGATAAACCAAAAAAGATTATCAAATTTAAAAAACGTGAAGAGTCTCAGTGTGATGTGTTTATTATCACAGAACAAATGACGGACTTATTTTTAAATTTAATTAAACAGTTTAATAATTTAGGAGTGCACCCAAATATAATTAAGAATATTGACCATTTAGAGTTAAGTGAAAAGGAATTCCAAATTGTATTATTTAATGGCGCTGATTTAGAATTAAATAAAGGAATAAACACAGAGTTGGAAAGAATTGTATCCAGAAATAAATACGATATATCAGTGATTATTTTAGAAGATGTGGGGGATAATAAATATACAAAAATTATTGAATCAAAAGAACAGTTTTATTCATTATTAAAACCCATTACACCTTATTATCTAAATGGTTGTTTGAACGAAATAATGAATGATACACAACAGTTTGATTACCAATTACTTAATAAAGATACTATGGGTAATACTACCAAACATTGGGGTTTTATAGCTAATGTTTTGTTAGTAGAAGACAATCAAGTTAATCAATTAATAGCAGATGGGTTATTACAGGAATTTGAATTAAACGTGTCCATTGCAAATAATGGATTAGAAGCTATTCAAATGCTGAATAATGCACACAAAGATGACATTCAACTAATTTTAATGGATTGTCATATGCCTATTATGGATGGTTATATTGCCACTATGAATATTCGCAAAGGCGATGCGGGTGAACAATTTAAAGATATACCCATTATTGCAATGACCGCTAACGCTATGCAAGGTGATCGTGAAAAATGCATTAACGCAGGCATGAATGACTATGTCAGTAAACCAATTGATGAGAAATACTTTAATTCAATTCTGCAAAAATGGCTAAAAACTAAAAAATAAGAATAAATCGAAGACGATAAACTCAACAATCATTAACCACCAAATGGAAAGAGTGCTTTACCATTCACTGTCTTTTTTAAAGAACTATCCGCGCCTATAATTATTTCAAATCAACAGGTTATCAAACAACTTGTTATTCAAATTAATTTAATTAAAGGCAAAAATATGAAAAACCAATTCAGCTCATTTAAACAGTCCATTAAAAAAATCGCACCGGTGATGTTCACCGTTGTTATGTCTATTTTTGCTATACAGGCAAATGCTCAAACTATTAAAACAGTGGATGGTGTGGGGCAATATCCTCAAGGTTATCAAGGTACGCCTGAGCGCTCAGTTGCCAACGATCCGTTTTTATCACCAGACAATTCAGTATTGATTCTAATTGATTACCAAGAACACATAATGATGGGCGTGAGAAACATCGATCACGAAACACTTTTAAACAATACAATTGGTCTAGTTAAAACAGCGGTTTATTTTGATATTCCAATTATTTTTTCACATGTTGGTGTGGGTTATAACGGATCAAAACCTTTCTTAAAAGAGTTAACAGATCTTGCACCTAATGCTGTGATTATTGATCGAACCAATGTTAACGCTTGGGAAGAAAAAGAGTTTGTAGATGCGGTAAAAGCAACCGGTCGTAATAAACTAATTATGGGTGGTTTGTGGACAGATGTATGTTTGGCTTACCCTGCTATAGAAGCGTCGATAGCTGGATATGATGTTTACGCTGTTGAAGACATTGTGGGTAGTATTACCCAAACATCTCACGATAACGGTATGGCTCGTATGTTAAAAGCAGGCGTGACACCTATCACTTGGAACGTAGTACCTGCAGAACTTTCAAGAGATCATGCACGTTTGGCTACATCTGAAAACGGCAATACTTTAGTTAAAATCTTTATGAAATATTTATTTGGAATGGATGAAAATGCATCTTGGGAATAAATCCCTTTTATCAATAAATCCAATTCAACAATAAATACATGGTATCAATAAAAAGTGTATGGGTTGCTAATTAAATTAGTAACCCATTTTTGCAAGAGGTATAAATGTTAAATATTAAAATTGTTATAAAATCCGTTGTTTTAATTTTTGTATTATTGTTAACCCAATCGGTAAACGCCAATGTACAAAAAACTGATACAAATACAAGTACAAGTATAAATCCTAATACTTCAACAGAGTACGATGGTAAATCGTTAGCGTTGGAATATTGTTCTCAATGTCATTTTTTACCAGCTATAAACAGATTAAATGCTCAACAATGGCCAGTTACAATTGACCGAATGATTAACAAAATAGAAAAACTACCGCAAACCAGTAAAATAAAGTTACCTACATCAGAAGAAGTTGAAGCCATTAAACGTTTTATTAATTCGAAATTATCAAATGCTACGTCTAAGTGATAAAATTCAAATTATTAATTATATTAACAATTTCATTTTTAAGATTATCCTTTCGTTTAGATTTTCACACTCAAACCCCACCTACAAAATACACACTAAGCCAATTAAAAATTGTGACAATAAAAAAGGCTTTTAAAGGGTATAATTGACACTAGTTTTTTACACAGCGAATTTTAAAATGAAAAGAATAATAGTAGCGCTCATCCTAAGTGTAACGGCCAGCGCAGTTTTTGCTGGTGGTAAAGGCGGCACTGAAGTTGCCTTGGCTTCTTATGGTGGATTAGGTGTAACCGCTGCAGTCGGTTTGCCTTTAGACATTAAGTTTTTATCTGACAACGGACTTAATACTTATGCGGAGCTAGAAATGGGTATTGGTATTAATGAAGCAGTGAATGTGGGTGTTGAACTGGCCGGTGGAGTATTAGTTTATGTGGCAGATGGGCTGAGTATTTATGGTAGTTTAGGACCAGCGATAGGATTAAACGCAGGTTTTGGTTTAGGTGTCGAGATTGGGCTAAATATTGATATTAATAAAAGTAGTATTTTTATTGAAGTCGGCAGTCACCCAAGTTCAGGTTATGTAGCAGTTGGAATGCGTTTGTAGCACAGTTTTAATGTGAAACTGTTTAAGATTTTTTAGGTGTTATGCATAAATCACAGGTAGGTTATCTTGGCTTTTTATTCTTTTCCTACTATATAAAATTGGGGTAATAGTTAGACTAGGTTTCTAAATCAACTACGAATTATTTGGGAAGTCTTTATTTGCTTAAACGGTCTCATCGATAGGGTTGCTTGCTTGTTAGCCGCTGGTGATTTGTAAGTTGTGGTTTTTTATGACAATTAATAGGGGTTGGGTTTTCTGCAAGAGGATGAGGCAGGATAGTAACAAAAGCAGCTGTCCGTTTTGGTTTGTCATATCCTTAATATATCTACGGGTTTAATTATAAAACGATCTAATCTATATTTTTTAAACATATATTAATTAAGCACTATACTCAAAATACAGATTCTTTTTGAGATATATATGTCACTTAAACGTTTATTAACTATGATTTTTGGTTTTAATATTTTATTGGTAATGATCACCACATTTATGGTCTTTTGGTTACAAAGTAAAGTCACTGATTTTGATGAAGCTTCTAATAATCGTATTGATTCATATTTATTGGCTGATGAATTACGCCAAAGCTCAGATGATTTAACTCGTCTAGGTAGAACGTATGTCACTACAGGTGATCAAAAATATGAAAAAATGTATTTTGATATTCTAGATATTAGAAATGGGAAAATGGCAAGACCGGAAGCGTATTATAATGTTTATTGGGACTTAGTATTAGAGCATGGACAAAAACCTCGTCCAGATACAATTATTAAACCATTACGCACAATGATGGAAGAATTAAACTTTTCTGACAAAGAATTTGCATTATTAACTGAGGCGCAAAATAATTCCGATGCCTTGGTTGGCTTAGAAGTGAAAGCTATGAATGCAGTAAAAGGCAATTTTGATAATGGGAATGGCCAGTATACAAAAAAAGGCGAGCCCGATTTTAAACTAGCAAGAGATCTTGTGCACTCCCCACAATACCATGTTGAAAAATCAAAAATCATGGCTCCTATAGCCGATTTTATTAATGAATTAAGAAACCGAACCAATACACAAAGTGCATTATCAATCGAACGTGTATCAGACATGGTCACTTATATTTCACTGACGTTATTATTACTTGTAGGTTTATCCATAATTGGCTTTGTGGTCGTTATTCGTAGAGTGAGCAAACCCATCGAACAAATATCAATTGCACTAACTGAAATCGGTGAAAATGTTGATTTGACTCGCCATTTAGAGCAGCATTCTGAAGATGAGTTAGGTGTAATCGCAAAACAAGTCAATAATTTGGTGGATAATTTTCGAGTCTCTATCACCGAAGTTGTAACAGCTACAGATACATTACATAAAATTGCCAATAATGTTTCTCTGACGGTAAGCAAAAGTAATCAATTATCTGATAATCAAAAGCGTGAAACAGATATGGCGGCTTCTGCCATAGAAGACATGACAGCGGCCTTGACATTAGTTGCAAGTAATACATCTCAAGCGGATGAAGCCTCTAAGTTTGCCGAAATTAATGTTAAAAAAGGCAATAAACTTGTTAAAAAAACCATTGACCAAGTTAATAAGTTATCAGATGAGTTTATTAATACAAGCAAGGTGGTTAATGATCTCGCTGAGGAAAGTAACAAAGTTGGAGTGGTTCTAGATGTTATTAAAACCATTGCAGATCAAACTAACCTGCTGGCTTTAAATGCTGCAATTGAAGCTGCTAGGGCAGGAGAACAAGGACGTGGATTTGCCGTGGTGGCAGATGAAGTTAGATCATTAGCTCAGCGTACTCAAAGCTCAACACAAGAAATTGAAAGCATGATTGAGCAATTACAGAAAAAATCAGCCGAAGCGGTAGCGGCGATTGAAAAAGGCTCGACAGACTTAACATTTATGGTTGAAAGTGTCACCGGTGTAGATGATTCACTAGGTGAAATATTAACCACCATGGCGACTATTTCAAATTTGGCCTCAACTATTGCAGAGTCTACAGAAGAGCAAAGTATTGTGAGTAAAGAAATCAGTCAAAACATAAGTAATGTAGCAAATAATTCTGGGGAAATGCTTGAAGATTTTTCTTCATTATCGGGTGACATAATAGAGTTAAAAAATGCATCTGACCAAATGAAAATATCAATAAGCCGTTTTAAAGTATAATTTTTTTTAAAAAAATTAACTGTGCGCAGATAATCATAGTCAAATAAATAAGAAAAGGAGTGTTTTTTATTAGT
>JALJPK010000165.1 GCA_022968985.1 Pseudomonadales bacterium
TAATCACAATAAAAGCCAGCAAAAAACGGCTGAATTATTATCAGTGCAACGTTATAATTACGATTTAGTAATACAGCGTAAGAATAATGAATTAGAACAAGTTAAACGTGTTTTGCGTAATGAAATGCAGGCCGATAAACAAATGGTGTTAGCTTTACAGCGTAAAATCAGCCAACTTCAAGTATTACAAGAAAGCGCTGAAGCGAAAACATATTCAACCGAAGAAAAAATAGAAGACATTCAGTTTAAGTATGATCAACAAATTGAACGTTTTGCATCTTTAAAAGAAGAGCATTTAGTTTTAGTGCGCCAACTTAATCATCATAAACATATCCAGTCTGAAGATGAAGATATCAATGAATTAAATGAAGAAATTAATAGCATTCAAATGCAGTTAGAAGGGGCATTAAATCGTGAAGACGAGTTGCTCAAAGAGTTGAATATTGTTAAAGCGCAAAAAGCAGAAGTCACACAAAACCCGCAAAACGATACTGAACTATTAGATAAAATGATCGCCCAGGAATTAATCTTCACCGCCTATCATCCAGGAGCGGGGCATATTAGTATCCCTTCTCGTCAGGTGATCAGTTATTTAAAAAAACCAAACCAGTTCGCCGCACAAAAATGTGCAGTAAAACTTAAAGATTATGAAACTTGGTTGGCTCATTTTGAAAATCCGTTGTGTGAACAGTGTGGAATTGATATTAATCGAAGTAATACTCCTAGCGAATTTGTATATAAACGACATGCATTTTGTACGTCACATAGATAAGTTGATATTAAAAACGTGTTAACCCGTTTAGTTAAAACAACCCAAATTGATCAAGTTGATATTAATGGACAAATAATTAATATTATTAGACTTGATCAAAATGACCCATTTGTATGTGGTAATAAATGGCTAAAATTAAGCCTGAATATTACAGAGGAATCAAACCGATACGCCACATTTGGTGGGCCACATTCTAATCATTTACATGCGTTTTCTTATGCTTGTAAACAATTAAACAAACAACACGTTGTATTTGTACGTGGTATTGGCCCAAAAGACACCCCAACTTTATTAGATATTCAAAAAAATAATGGACTGATTGTTCGGCTGAGTAAAAAAGATTACGCCAAAAAACAACAACAATTAATGCAACAACGTTGGAAAAATATTTATGGTGAAATGTCGTTTATTCCAGAAGGTGGTAATAATCAAAACGCCGTCAATGCCTGTGCTAGCTGGTACCGTTCATTAAACTTACCTGAAAATGCCATTGTGGCAGTGTCCATCGGAACCGGTTGCACCTTTACTGGTATTGCAAACGCACTGCATAAACACACTACGCTTGTTGGTCTGCCAGCCTTTTATATGCATGAACAAATGCAAAGTGAATTACTCGAATCAACAAGCTTAGGTGAATTACACATATTAAATGCCCAAAAGCAGGAGCGATTTGCTAAAATGGACCTCATACAGTGGAATCAGATGTTAGCGTTTGAGGCAAAAACTCAAATATTGCTTGATCCTGTGTACACTGGCAAAACGTTATTTCGATTTATCAAGCATTATCAAGATACCTGTAATCGTCCACTTTATTTTATACATACGGGTGGATTACAGGGTCGAAGAGTGTATCAACAACAATATTCTTAAGGTTTTAATATGTTAATTAACTGGTATCCCGGTCACATGAACAGAGCACGTCGTAAGATTGAAGAGATCTTACCTAAAGTGGATGTTGTGATTGAAGTATTGGACGCTAGATTGCCACTTTCAAGCACGAATCCTATGATTCAAGAGCTTAGAAAAGATAAACCATATTTAAAAGTGCTAAGTAAATCGGATTTAGCCGATGATGCCACCACTTTAGCTTGGCAAAAACACTTCTCTGAACAAACAAATACAGACTGTCTAGCGATTACAACTGAAAGTGTAGAAATTGCTCGAACTATTCCAAGTCGTGTGCAAAAGTTAGTGCCTCACCGAGGTACAGCCGCAAAACCTGTGCGTGCTTTAATTGTGGGTATTCCCAATGTTGGAAAGTCGACACTTTTAAACACATTAGTAGGTCGAAAAATTGCTAATACAGGTGATGAACCTGCTGTAACAAAAGGTCAGCAAAAAGTAGTATTAAGCAAAGAGTTTTATTTAATTGATACACCAGGTATGACTTGGCCAGGATCAAAAGACGAAATGATTAACTATCGTTTAGCTGCAAGTGGCGCCATTCGGGATACCGCAATCGAATATGATGATGTGGCGATGTTTGCTATGGATTACATGTTGCAAAGATATCCTGAATTAATTATCAAACGTTATGGTTTGAAAAAATTATTTGATACCGCTTATGAAGATTTAGAACAAGTAGCAGCAAAACGTGGCTGTTTACGTAAAGGTGGTTACGATTTAACCCGCGTGGGTGATTTATTTGTTCGAGAATTACGAGCGGGAAAATTAGGTAAAATAAGTTTTGAGCAACCTGATAAACAGTTTAAGTATCGTGATCTAGAAATAGGTTTGTAAATCTGATTATAAATTACTCTTTAATTTTAAAAAGGAACAACTGATGTTATATGAATTTGGTGAACATCAATTTGAAATTAAACCACTCCAAAAAAAAATTCCTGATGAGACACGTTGGATTGTGTTTTATCAGGGTGAGCTTTTTGCTAAACAACCTAGATGGGAAGCAAGCAGTTCAATTAAAGATTCAAAAAATGCTTTGTATGTAGGGCATTTAAATGGACACCCTTATTATGTTGTTGA
This sequence comes from Pseudomonadales bacterium, assembly GCA_022968985.1. Lineage (GTDB taxonomy): Bacteria > Pseudomonadota > Gammaproteobacteria > Pseudomonadales > Natronospirillaceae > Marinicellulosiphila. The sequence goes on from JALJPK010000165.1 coordinate 2,756, forward strand.
GTTAAAACAAAACGATAGCCATCCCCAGTCTATAGATATGCGTGATGTACTGCATCAATCTGAAAGTGCGTTTTTAATGGTATCTAGAGCTAAACAATTATTACAATGGCGAAAAGATACTAAATTTTGTGGTGCTTGTGGTAAAAAAAATACAATCATTGACTGGGAATATGCCACCCATTGTTATGATTGTAACGTTCGAAACTACCCACGTATTAGCCCTTGTATGATCGTATTAGTGATTAAAGGCGATCAATTATTATTAGCTAAAAATAAAAATTCAAAACATAATTTTTATTCGACATTAGCAGGGTTTATTGAAGTAGGTGAGTCAGCCGAGTTAGCCGTTAAACGTGAAGTTAAAGAAGAAGTAGGTTTAGAAGTTAAAAATATCACTTATTTAAATAGTCAAAGCTGGCCATTTCCTAATCAGTTAATGCTTGGTTTTGTTGCGGAATATGAAAGTGGTGAAATAGACATTGATAAACATGAATTGTTAGATGCCAAATGGTTTAACACAAATAATTTGCCAGTGATGCCCCCGGCTTACACAATTGCAAGATGGTTAATTGATCAGTTTGTAAAATTAAAAGAAAAATAAAATAGCTCTAAAACACCTAGGTATTTTTAACAACAAAAACCATTCATAACCAACTTCATTAACCTAAGCTCATTAACCTAAGCTCATTAACCTAAGCTCAAAAGTGCAATAAATAATATTAATTGTACTTAATGATGCATCCGTTTAAGTAATACAAACGTCTCTAAATTATTAATTTATTAAAACAGTAAGGGAACAGTCAGTCATGATCACAAAAGACAAACAACTAATGGGTTATTTATTAGGGCGCTGTGCATTAAAAGATCAAAAAGCATTTGAGCAACTATACAAGTTAACAAGCCCAAAATTATATGGCTTATTGTTTAAAATGCTTAAAAATGAAGCCGACAGTTGTGAAGTATTACAAAGTGTTTTTGAAAAAATATGGAAAAATTCGAATACATTAACCAATGAAATTGAATATCCTTGGGCTTGGTTATGTCAAATTACTCGAAATACCGCAATCGATTATATTCGTTGTCAAACTCGCTTTAATACTCATATACAACAACAAACAACCAATGCCACTGATATAAAAGACGATAAAAACTACTTTGCTTATGAGCCGAAGTTAGATGACTGTATGACCCAATTGAACTCTCAACAGCAAGTGGCTATCACTCATATTTATCATTTTGGTTACAGTCAAAGTGAAATAGCTAAGCTTTTAGACGCTCCATTAGGTAGCGTAAAAAGTTGGATTAAACGTGGATTACAGGCTTTAAAATTATGTATGTCTTAAATACTAAACGATACGACAACCCCAAATTATTAGAGCATTTAGCCAGTCATTATGTATTAGGTTGTTTAACAACCTTGGTGCGTAATAGGGTTGAAAAATTAGCCAAAGAGTTGCCGCAGCTGCGTGAGCAAATCAATATGTGGCAAATTCGTTTTGAAAGTATGCATAAAACCAAAGCAATAACGCCCCCAGTCATGGTGTGGCAGTCATTACAACATACGTTATTTAAACCCAAGCAAACCCTTAGTCAATCACCTAAAAAGACAATTGCTGAATTATTTAATCGATCAATATGGAAGTTAAGCAGTGGGTTAATGGCGTTAATGTTAATAATATTAATTTCTATCCCATCTGTAGAGCATCAAAATCCAATTCTTGGTTATACCGCATCAATGTTTGGTAGTGAGGTTAATCCTGAATTTGTGATTAACATTTATAAAGACGAGCAAGCCGAAAATACATTCATTAAATTTTTAAGTAATCAACGAATAAAAGACTCAGAAATAATGGGCACTTTATGGGCAAAAGGGTTTGAAAATGATGAGTTAATTGAGGTGGGTAATATTAAAGCATTAATGCAAAATCATATTTTAACTAAAGCACAATGGGTTTTAATAAAAAACAGTAAAGAGTTAATAGTGACTGAAAATTCAGATCAAACCAGTAGACAGTTATTTGAAGGGATATGTGTACAATTGGGTGATTGGGGTTAGCTATAGTTAATTGAAGATAAAACTCTTAAATATTGAAAGGTTTTTAATGATGAACCTTTAATTATTTAGAATAAAGAGAGTTGTATATTTGTTAATATAAACATTAAACAGAGTAGTAATATGCAGTATCGCAAAAAATTAATTATAGTGTTTGGCGTAAAATTATTAATTAGCACAATTTTGTTGGTTTTACTTGTATACCTTTATATATAAATAAACATTAAGTAAATTGGATTAATAATTGAATTGTATATTTAACAAATAATTCAATTATTAATCTGTTTATTCTAAAGCTAAACCAACACCAATAAAAAAACAAACACAAATCAAAAACCTACCCAACGTGAATGTCACCTTGCCAAGTATAAAATTGTCCACAGTCTTTAGGCGGAGTTTAATTTTTTATAAACTTAAAAATACCTTGTAATAAGTTGCATCCAATATAGAAGTTGAGACGTTACTATTAAATACTAATGAATGAGTAATGAAATGACTAATAAAATTGGACAATATTATGTTTGGTGTTAATAAAGTATTAAGTTTATCAATGTTATGCCTTTTTTTTGTATTATCAAGTTGTGAAGGAGATTTACTTGGTGAAATAGATGGTAATTCGACAGATCCGGATATTGTTGCTGAATCTGAAATCGAAATCGAAATTAATACTGATGACAGCGATAACGATCAATACTCCAATGCACTGGAAATTCAGCTTGGTACCGATCCTACAGATCCATTAGATTTCCCCGATGATGCCGATTTAGATCGAATCCCTGATGTATTAGATGTTTACCCTTTTGATGTAAGTCGAAGCAAGCAAAAGGCAACGATTAATATAGTGGGTGTAAATCATGATTTGCAGGTAAATGTACTTGATCAAACTTTGAATTATACACAGGGTGAACAGCTAGAGTTATTCGTTAATAATCTAGATTTTGAAATTGAAATAGTTTCGGAGTATTTTAATGAATATTCGAGATGTGAATTAATTGATAAAACAAGTGAATTTGATTTTGAATATAAATGTGGTACTTGGTTGACACAAGCGAACTTGAATGAAATATATATAAAAGAAGGGAGGGGTGCTTACTGCATATTTGAAAATGATCAGGTACCTCTAGATGAATTTTATGCCGAAGAAATTCAAAGCTTAAATTGTGTAGGGTTGAATAATGAAGAAATAATGTCCTATTTCATTAATGTAAAAGAAGTTTTATTACATTTTAATTCTGATTCAATTATAAATTTTGACATAGCTACTTTTCCTAGTGTTGAAGTTTTTACAGCAAATGGATCAGGTGTTAATATTTTAGTGACTAAGTGCGAGTCATTAATTAGCTTAAATTTACTTGTATCATTAGAAAGTATTAATTTATCAGAATGTAATAATCTTGAAGAATTTAATGCTCCATATCAAAGCTTTGTGGATGAAATAGAGTTTGGCGAGATTAGTAAAATTAAAACAATTAAGTATACTCATTCAAATACTAAGCTCGACATTTCTAATTTTGTTTTTTTAGAAGAATTAGTTACAACGGCTGATATCACAGTAAGTAACGAGTTGTTAAATTTGAAAATATTAGATTTAAGTTATTCTAATGTTATTGATGTGGACTTTGGTCTTTTTGAAAATTTAGAAACACTTTCAATTTCAAAATCAGAAGTGAGTGATGTTGATGTTTCAAAAATGGATAATTTAAAGAGTTTAACTATTCATAAATCTAATCTTGAGAATATAAATTTAACAAATAATCTGAAATTGGAGATTCTTGATGTATCTGAAAACTCTTTACAGATATTGGATTTGTCACAAAATATAATACTTAAAGATATATTTGCAAATGATAATAATATTAGTGAAATTAACTTCCTTAATTCAGCGCAATACAATGTTGTTGATTTAATTAATAATGAATTGTCGTATATTGATTTGTCTGGAATGAGTGTCGATACATATTTAGATCTATCTAGAAACCTATTTAAAAAGGTAGACTTAAGGGGATCTGTGAAAATAGGAGAATTATCATTATCTTCAAATGTATTAAATGAACTGCTAATTCCAACTGAAATAATCATTGAATCTATCTATATTAAATTTACGTCACTAACTTCAATTGATTTTACTATGGTTAAAAAATTAAAATTCATTAATTTAAGTAGGAATAAAATAACTGATATTATATTACCGATGTCTAAACATGAAATAAGTTTTTTAAACCTATATCATAATTATATAGTTGATTTAAGTGATAGTTTTTATTCAAGTGGTAGTTTAAATGAAGCCACCAAAATAATGTTAAGTGCCAATCCGCTTAGTGATGAAACACGAAGAAAACTGAATGCATTAAATATCACTCAGTCTGAAAGTTGGGTGTATTAATACATTCATTTGTGTCATTTAATAATAAGTGCTGTCACTTATTATTAAATGCATTTAACTTGTTTATTACCAAACGTGAACATCACCTTGCCAAGTAAAGAAGGTGCCGCTATCTTTTATTGAAATGTTTTTAGCTAATTTAAAAATACCCTGCGCACTTTCAAGGGCTGTAATTTCAGCATCTTCACCACCCATATCGGTTTTAACCCAACCTGGGTGAACAGGGCAGATTATAAAACCTTTATGTTTGAGCTCAACAGCCATTGTTTGGCTTATTTTGTTTAATGCAGCTTTAGAGCTTCTATAGGCGTACATACCTGTTGATTCACGATGCAGCGCTGCCATCATGCTTGATAGGTTAATTATTTTTGGGGCAGTAGATTGTTCAAGCAGTGGTAATAAGGCTTGTGAGATAACAAAAGGTGAGATTGAGTTTACTGCAAAAGTCTGCATCCAACCTTCAATGTCAATGTTTTCTAATGATTGATTTTCTGGGCCAAGAATACCTGCATTATTGATTAAAATATCAATACACTGATTGTCTAGTTTATTTACAAGCGCTTTAATTGATTCAGCACTTGTGACTTCTAATTCTAGTAATGTGATGTTTTCTGATTGTGTTAATTCAGTTAAAATATCACTGGGTTTACCACGATAAGTCGCAATAACATGATAAGGTTTGGCCAAAAATTGTTTCACTAATTCTAAACCAATACCTCGATTTGTCCCTGTAATTAATACTGTTTGCATTTTATCTTCCTAAGTGTCTAACGATTAATGAATATAAAAAATATTAAATATAATCAATTTCTAAAAACATACTTGAAATCAGATTTAAAATTCGTTGCCAATATTTAATACGGTTTTCATTTTACTCTCCTAAGTGTCTAACGATAAATAGGTTCAATTTCTAAAAACATACTTGAAATTAGATTTAAAACTCGTTGCCAGTAATTAATACGGTTTTCATTATATTTTCCTAAGTGTCTAACGATATATATGTTCAATTTCTACAAACATACTTGAAATCAGATTTAAAATTCGTTGCCAATAATTCGTATGTTCAATATCACTGAATGCTTTTTTAAAGGCCGGGTCGTCCCAACGATTAACAATCCAAACCGGGTGTTGTAATATTCTTAAGGTTTGTAATGCATCTACAAATTTTAATTCTTTTCGATCAAAATCTTTAAAAATTTCATAACCTTCTAAAATTTCACTTAATTGCGCGTGATGTTCTGACTTTTCACCTGACAATAACATCCATAAATCACAAATGGCTGGGCCCATGTAACTGTCATCAAAATCGACAATAAATACTTCTTCATCCCGAATCATAATGTTACCGGCGTGAAAATCACCATGTACACGGATCTTTTTACATTGCTGAAACAATGGTTCAAGTTTTTCAAAATGCGGTGCCATACGATCAAACTGTTGATTAAAACTGTCTAATAAATACCCTTCAATCCTCTGGATTTTGACATACTGTTCACGAAAATCGTTAAATTGCTCAAGCAAACTTAATGTGGGGCGATATTTAAAATCGGTTTTTTGCGCACATAAATGGATACGGCCTAATTTTTGGCCAATCAAATATAGGTGATCTAGATTGTCTAACTCAATGGGGCTGCCACCTTTTAATGGCCAAATAGCAAAAATAAAATCTTTATATTCAAA
>JALJPK010000166.1 GCA_022968985.1 Pseudomonadales bacterium
ATTTACAAAAGTACCCATGGCCAACGGTAAAAAAATCGGCACATTAAACACAAGGGTGCTGGTGGACAGACAAAGTTGTAACGCAGAGAATATCAAAACGCTGTGGGCGAATCATCGTAAGATTATTCGTAAACAGGCAGAGCTGGATTTCTTAGACGAACTATAAAAGTTTAATTTCATCATCCATGATGAAATTAAACGCTTCGCAATAATCCTTTACGGAAGGTAACCTTCCTTGAATTTTTACTACGCTGGGCGCACATCCTTGTGCTGCTTTTTAAGTTTAATTCAAGGTCATCCTGACTCTTTTATTAATTGTTTGTTTAATTGATAAAACTTAAAGAGTAAAGCTCCGTATAAATTCTGGCAGTTCCTGTGCATCCTGCACCCACTGCATTAGTGCATCCATGCACGTCGCGGAAGGGAACCTTCCTTGAATTTTTACTACGCGGATCGCACATCCATGTGCTTGTTAGTTTAATTCAAGTGGGTGAGAGCTTGCTCTCATTTGGTATTATGAGTGTCTATGTCAAATGTAAGGCGCGACCCCAGTATTTGGGCATTTAGATTGAATTAGTTTGGCTGTCTGTGTAAATAGGGCTGTGTAGGTTTGGCTTTAGCCAATCTCTTTTGATTGGAATTCAAAAGTTGATGTCTCTTTTGATTTGTCTAGAATTTAAAAAACGGGGCTATTTATAGCCTGTTAATTAATCAAAATAAAACATGGTAATTAGAAGTTAATTTTCTACAGCCTCGTTAACACCACGGAGAAATAATGAACCCAAATCGAACTTCCCAAAATGTAGATGGAGATTTTTACACCACCGGGTATTGGTATGAAAGTGAAGAATGTGGTGATTGTTTAGATTGCGCTATTCCGGAAGCAGAAGCGCCAACTCTTCTAGCTGATATTTATAAAGAAGATACCTATACACATTTTATTCGTCAGCCAGAGTCAGACAAAGAAATAGAGCAAGCTTGTGAAGCGTGTGAGGTCTGTTGCGTAAACGCACTTCGCTACGGCGGGACTAATATAGATATAATCCAAAGACTCTACAATACACCAGATTATTGTGATTATTTAGTAACGAAATCCGGTGGATTAGAATACGCCTTAGACGAAAAAGGGGATTTTCTGCCTTTTTCCTATAAATTTAAAAATAGGGCAGATAAATTTCTCAAAATTAAATACGGAAAACCAAGTACTCTAATTCATCGAATTATATCATTGTTCAAGAGTTAATAAGGTTGTCAACAAAGACGCGCCATACAACGCTTGAATTTGAATTTGAATTTGAATTTGTGGAATTGAATAACGGGGTCGCGTCGTACGCCGTCAAAAATTAGTCTGACACACAGACTAACCACAACAAAAATTAACATAATATTAAGAGTTTTAACTAAAACTTCCAAAACGTTACAGAATTACTCAGACATCCATAGTTGCGTGAGTTGAATGTTAAAAATTGTTAACGCTAAAAATAAGCAGTGACAATTGTTTGTTAAATAAATGATGCAATGAAGTTACTGAAATGGCATTTAGATTAAATTAGTCTGGCTGTCTGGGTAAATACTCTACGCTGGGCGCACATCCATGTGCGTTCTTTAAGTTGCTCTTTAAGTTTAATTTCATCGTCCATGTAAATGATTGGGGGTCGCACCTTACATATGACATAGACAATCATAACTTTTATGAGAGCAAGCTCTCACCCACATTGAATTACTGTTTATAATTTAAATCATAGTAATAATAAGGCTGAGTTATTAATTAACTCGGCCTTTTTTTTATAAGGTTCATAAATTATACAAAAATTAGAAATGATGAAGGGTTTTGGATTTTCACTAAACCCGTTCATAGTCTGGATTTATGTCGTTATTTAATGCCTCATAAGCCAAATTCACAATTGATGTGTTTTGTGAAGTTTGATCTGTTTTTGTTCTATTTATGATTTGTTAACTTTGTTACCATCACCGTCCAAATTTTATAACACAAATCAGAGTATGACCTTATGCAACCTTCTTCTTTAATTCGTATTTTATTTTTAATATCGATTTTTGTTTTGACCGCCTGTGGTGATGATTCTCAAACAGGAGCTCAAGGGGATGGGCTGACAGACACTGCTTCTGATGTGTTGGTCGAAACTGCTACAGAAACTGCTACAGAAACTGCTACAGAAACTGCTACAGAAACTACAACAGAAACTACTACAGAAACTACTACAGAAAGTACTACAGAAATAAAGACTGATACAAATTCCGAGACTGAAACATCATCACAAACTTATACACAATCCGAGACTGGAACTGAAACTGAAACAGAAACAGAAACAGAAACTGAAACTGAAAGTGTTGAAGCGCTCGAAAAGCAGCCCCCTAATGTGCGGGTTAATGGTTATCAAGTAGTACAGATTTTAAGTCACGTTGCATTAGTGGGTTCAGACTCGTTTGACCCGGATGGCAATATTGTGAGTTATGTATGGTCTCAGCCAGATGATCAGCAAATAGTACTAACAGGAGGCGAGCAGGCAGTGGCTAATTTTACGGCGCCTGATGCTCGGGGGTTTTATGTATTTACCTTAACAGTAATGGATGATGATGGATTAAGTGCTTCGTCTCAAGTATGGGTAAATGTATGTGATTTAAATGATTGTGAGGAGTTTGCAACCTTAAATGATACCGGTATTACCGCGTTTTCAATCGTTGGGGAAGATGGGCAGACGGGGCGTGATGCCAACAGTTCTCTAGTAAAAGTAGGCGCAGGCAAAGCAGGTTTTGATTTTAGTAAAATAGATGTCAATGGTAATGTATTACCCGCTGAAGCCACTACGTGGGCTTGTGTAATAGATAATCACACAGGGCTAATGTGGGAAATGAAAACCAATGACGCTGGTTTGCAAGATAATGGCAATTCCTATACATGGTACAGTACCGATAACACAAATAATAATGGGGATGCTGGTACGGCAAATGGCGGAACCTGTGTTGGGAGCGATTGTGATACCCAAGGTTATGTTGATGCAATTAATGCACAGGGTTTATGTGGGTTTAGTGATTGGGTATTACCTGGAAGAGATCAGTTGCATTCCATTGTGGATTATTCAAATTTGAATAGATCAATCGATACGGATTATTTTCCAAATACGATAGAGGGTTATTATTGGTCGTCTTCGCCTAAAGCCAGTAATACAGCCTACGTGTGGCGCGTCGATTTCAAATACGGATATGACAATAGCTCTACTAAGAGCTACGCCTGGTCAGTGCGTTTGGTGCGTATCGGACAGTGACACTCCTTAAGTTTAAGTGCTTCGTCCTTGAAGTACTTAAACGCTCAAATATTCGCTTTAGCATTTTCCATTATGTGAAGTTAGCAAGATTACTTTGTAATCAAATTTTTAAAAATAGTTAGGTAATAAAATGAAAAATATAGTGATAATCTGTTTATTAAGCCTAGTGGCGCTTAATTCGGTAGCGCAAATTTGCCCGGAAGGTATCAAACAAACCAAACCTGATACACAATATCTCATCACAGGTGATAATGATGATTTAGTGATAGATACACAGACAGGTTTAATGTGGATTCGATGTTCATTAGGGCAAATGTGGGATGGTAATAGTTGTACAGGAACTGCTACTACCTATAATTGGCAGCAAGCGTTAAATGCAGCGGACACTCACAGCTTTGCCGGCTTCAGCGATTGGCGTGTACCTAATTTAAAAGAACTGGAATCTTTAGTGGAGCCAGCTTGTTATTCCCCTGCAATCAATCAAAGTATTTTCCCAAATACAAATAGTACTTTTTATTGGTCGTCTTCGCCCACTGCCATTAATACAGCCAACGCGTGGAACGTCATTTTCAGATTCGGGAATAACTACTACAGTGATAAGAACTACAACGCCGTATCAGTGCGTTTGGTGCGTATTGGACAGTGACTTTGGTTTTTGGGTAAACCTTAAATAACAATAAGTTTAATCCATGGCTTCATACAGCAGAAAATAAAAAAGCCCCGAACTCTCGAGGCTTTTAAAAATCTTAACTATTATGCTTAGCCAAAATATCCTTACAACGTTGCCTAACCTCATCTGAAATCGGCATACCATTTAAAAAAATAACGGGGTCGCGTCTATAATCTTGACAAGCTGACCTCTTAAACCATAACCGAATTAGTCTGACACACAGAATAGGTACAACAAAAATTAACTGATAGGGTCAGGTCCACCATCAGCCACCTCTAATCACACTTCTTATTTATAATAAAAAGTTAAAAGAGTGTCCCATTTTTGATCACTCACTATTTACCTGTCATGTTATCTTCCCACTAAATCAATTCAATTTTTGTATTTATATTTATATGGTTATAGTTACATATCAAACAATCCGTTAAATCCTCAGAAAAATCCCCCTGTTATGTTAGCTGTTTTTTTGAACAGTTAATTTTGTTATCATCCCCTTTTAAATTATCTATTTCAACTCAGAGCCTAATCCTATGTCTTTTCTTTTGCAGTCGTATTTAATGCGTATTTTATTATTAACCTCGATTTTTGTTATGACCGCTTGTGGTGGTGATTCACAAACAGGTAATCAGACAGGAACTGCTTCAGAAGTGTCAGTCGAGACTCAAACAATAACTGAGACTGAAACAGTAACAACAACAGAAACTAAGACAGAATCCGAGACAGAAACGGCTACAGAAACTGTGACACAAACGACTACAGAAAACGAAACAAATACAATTACTCTAACCCAAGTAGATTTAGTAGCCCCTGTTATCACATTAATAGGGGAATCTGAGATTTTAATTTTGCAAAATTCTGTTTATGTGGATCTAGGTGCAACTGCCACGGATGATGTGGACGCTGTGGTTGAGGTGGTTGTTTTAAATGAAGTAGATAGCTCAACTGTAGGTGTCTATGTTGTTTCTTACAGCGCCATCGATGTTGCTGGTAACGAGTCATCTTCTAATCGAACAATTAACGTGATTGAAACCATACCAACAATAATATATTTAACTGGTGCCAATGTTTTAGATTTAGAGGCTGGGCAGGATTATGTTGAATTAGGCGCCACTGCTATCAATTATTTAGGTGAAGAGGTTGATGTTGTTATTTCTGGAGATGTGAGCATTCATATACTGGGTAATAATATTATCACTTATTCAGTAACAGATATCATGGGTACTGCAATGACTACACGAACTATTAACGTGGTGGATTCAACCGCGCCAATTATTAGTTTAATTGGTGACTCTGTGATTATGTTGGATGTAGGGGATGAGTACATCGAACAAGGAGTGTTGATCAACGATAATGTAGATAACGATCTTGAAGTGGTTATTGTGATAACACACGGTGGTGATGAAGTTATTACCTCGGATTTGGGTATGTATCGTATTACGTATCAAGTAACGGATCATTCAAATAATCAATCAGAAATAATTGGCAGAACCGTTGATATTTCTGACTACACTGCACCGGTATTTGATCATCCAGAAATAACAGAGGTTACTTTGTATCTTTCTAATGTTTTTGTGCCACCTACTGCGACGGACAATAATCTTGTATATCCCCCTAGAGTGGAAGCGGTGGATATGCCTGATTTAACAGTGCCAGGTACTTATATAGTTACTTTTGTTGCGATAGATAACTCAAACCTGCGAACTGAAATGGAAATGACCATTCATGTAAAAGAAGATCTGCCCCCTGTGATCACATTAAACGCGCAATCTGAGATTGATCTGTATCTGGGTGAAGTGTTACAAGATTTGAGTGCAACTGCATTAGATGACAAAGACGGTGTGATCAGTGTGATTCAAAGTGGTAACGTAGACAGTCAAACCATTGGTGAGTATACGTTAACTTATTTGGCAACAAACAGTAATAATCAAACAACAGAAATAATCCAGCGCATAAATGTATTAGCCGACGAATTTAGCACTGTATGGAAAACAGATAATATTGGTGTAAGTAATAATAACCAAATAACATTAAATACTAATTTAATTGATTTTCCCATGGATTATAACTACGCAGTAGACTGGGGTGATGGGCAAACAGACACTGACATTACTGCTGATATTACCCATAGTTATGCTCAAGCAGGTACGTATACGGTTATTATTACAGGTGAGTATCCTCAAATTTATTTCCCTCAGTCTAATTCAGACGCTAAAAAATTAATCACAGTAAAACGCTGGGGTAATAATTCGTGGCGTTCAATGAAACAAGCTTTTGCTGGCAGTCATGATTTAGTGATCAGTGCACAAGATATTCCAGATTTTACTTTTGTGAAAGACATGAGTTTTATGTTTTATGATGCTATGAATTTTAATTCTGATATTAGTGGTTGGGATGTATCGTTAGTAGAGGACATGAGTTTTATGTTCCATATTGCCATGAGTTTTAATCAAGATATAGGCGGCTGGACGGTTTCATCTGCTATCAATATGGGTGAAATGTTTTATGGTGCGTTTGACTTTAATCAAGACATTAGTAGTTGGAATGTATCACAGGTAACCAATATGAGTGCGATGTTTCTTGATGTTGTGAATTTTAATCATGATATTGGAAGCTGGAATGTTGGAAATGTTACTTCAATGGCTTTTATGTTTGGTTCTGCAACAAAATTTGATCAGGACCTCAGTGCATGGAATGTTTCAAAAGTGAGTGAAATGGATGGTATGTTTGACGGTGTGATACTTTCAGCAGAAAACTACAGTGCATTATTGTTGGCTTGGAGTAATCAAATGCTAAAAAGAGATGTAAGGTTTAATGCTGGTTTTAGCCAGTATACAGCCACATTAGAAGTTGAAGCCGCTCGTGACAGTTTAAGTGACACGTACAACTGGACTGTTGTAGATGGTGGGCCTGTTGTTGAAATTCCATAATTTTAAGTGTGTCTTTTTTGTTTGGTATTAAGTGTTTCTTAACATCACTAATAAACAGATGATTTCAATAATTGAACCTCTAAATAGGCAGCTGTTTAGAGGTTTTGTGTTGCTTTGGAGTCTGTGGGTCGTAATTTATTACGACAGGTTTTAAAGAGTTATTAGATTTGTCGCAATAAATTTCGACCTACACGAAAGATTCGGAAGCTCATTAAAGTATATCTATCGTCATTCAACTAGTGGTCGAATATTGACCAAATGCAGTGTGTGAGTTACTATATTAGCTAACCTTAGCTAATATAGTGGAAATTAAGTTATGCAAACCAATATGCATGAAGCCAAATCAAAATTGTCGTATCTTGTTGACTTAGCAACTGCGGGCGAGCAGGTGATAATTGCGAAAGCAGGTGTGCCATGTGTGCAGTTAACACCTTATGTTGCGCCTGCTAGAAGGGTGTTTGGGCAGTTTAAGGGTAAAGTATCAATGAATGCCGATTTTGATTCAAACCAAACCAATCAAGACATTACAGATATGTTTGAGCAAAGTGTATGACTAAGCTTTTATTAGATACGCATGTATTTATTTGGTGGATAAGTGGTAATGAGTTGTTAGGTGAAAATGCCCGTGAAATGATTGCCAACCCAGTTAACGAGGTTTATGTCAGCGCAGCTACGGTGTGGGAAATGTCTATTAAAAAGCAGTTAGGTAAACTTGAGGCGCCTGATGATATTGAGCAGGTTGTTACTCAATCGGGTTTTTTACCATTGCCAATTAGTATGTTTCACGCCCAGCAGGCCGGAACATTGCCTACACATCATAAAGATCCGTTTGATCGAATGTTAATTGCACAGGCACAGGCTGATGGATTAGTGGTTGTCACTAAAGATGAGTTTTTCCCGCATTATGGTATTCGTTTGTTAGATGCAACGAAGTGAAACGGTATTAGGTATGAATAACTTCTAAATAGAAATCTGTTTAGAGTTTTTTTGGTTTTGGTTTTGGTTTTGGTTTTGACTTGGTTGGTTAGTAGGTGGATCGTAATTTATTGCGACAGGGTTTTAAAGAGTTGTTAGATTTGTCGGAATAAATTACGACCTACATGGGTATCGCTTTTTTTGAAGTTGAATGTTGTTTACAACATGAAGTTGTTTTGTCAGTTTGAGCTGTAATCGCCTTTTTTATAGATGCTTTATATAATTTCAATAGTAATTTAAGTTAATATGTAAAAAATGGACATCAAAATTAAGTCCCAATTTAGTTTTCAAACTCTAAAAAACAAACAATCGAGACAGTCATGATAAAAGCTTTACTCAAAACCTATCTATATTACCCCCTGAACCAACGTTTGTTTGTTGATTTGCTACGAGACGATATAAATCAAAACGTTAAAGACGCAACCGCAGGTGCACTTGTAGATCATTTAGAGGGTGAACACCCAATGCCACATGTTTGTATTGAGGTAAAAAACCTTGAATCTTTTAAGGTTTGGATCGAACCACGTCTGCAAATGTGTTCTTTTTTGTATTTTGATGGACAATGTCAGTGGATTGGTCGTAAATTGCACTTTGCTGATGAGTCTTTGTACAAAAAGGCCTAAATTTGCAAAACACTTGTAAGTTATTGAAATAACTTACATTTTTTTTAAATATTTAGTTGACAATGCTGAGAAAACCTTCATAATACGTCTCACGTTTTCGGGGCAATGTAGCTCAGTTGGTTAGAGCACAGCATTCATAATGCTGGGGTCACTGGTTCAAGTCCAGTTATTGCTACCATGAAAATGCAGAAAAATGTTGGGATGTAGCCAAGCGGTAAGGCATCTGGTTTTGATCCAGTGTACCGCAGGTTCGAATCCTGCCATCCCAGCCAATTTTTCTACTTTTATTATTTGAATGTCTTGTTCAAATAAATCAAACAAAGATTCTTTTTAAATCCAAAATCCAAAATCCAAAATCCAAAATCCAAAATCCAAAATCCAAAATCCAAA
>JALJPK010000167.1 GCA_022968985.1 Pseudomonadales bacterium
TTAGGGGGTTTGGTCATGACGGTAAAAAAGGCGATGGCAAAGAAGATGAAGTGGCAATTAGTCACAGTGATGTGTTGTCTACCTGCGCGACTCGAGCAGGGTACACAGGAATAGTATTACCACAAACCGATGCGTTAATTGATTTTGCTTGGACAGGGGGTTCTACTCCTACTGCTTAATACTTCAATCTCTAATAAAGCCGACATAGATATAGTTGTCGGCTTTTTTGGTTATGTTTAAAAGGTTATGTTTAAAAAGGCTATGTTTAAAAATTATGTTGCTGCACCTTTAGCAGTTTGAATTCAAACAACTTTTCATGTTGTGTTAACTTTTCACGCTTTGTTAAGAAGTCATCTGAAAAGCTTTGATATTTATGCCATGCCAGCATTCTAACCCAACCTAAATATTTAGGCAGATTCTTGCTGGCCACTCCATGCATTTGTAACATCCATTGTTTTAAATGACTTTGATAACTATTTATATTTTGAATATGAAACAGCTCATTATGTATTTGATCATTTTTTAACACCACATGATGTAAGCGATGCTCTTGGCAAATTTTATTATAAACTGGTCGATCATCACTGCATAAAATAGACTCATCAATAATTTTACCACCCAAACATTTATTGATTTCAGCGCCGTTAACTTGCTGTAAAACATGATCGTATTCGTGATGATTTCGATCCATCGCTGTTAAAACAGCAACCCAATCTTTGTTATTTAATCCTCTAGTACTGGCTTTTGATCCACGCTTTCTAGCTGGGCGATTTAACGTTTTAGTGCCTTTTTGTGACTCTCGAAAATACGTTGCATCGGCTTCAATAATACCTTCTAGTCTGACCTCAAAGGTATGTTCCGTTGCTTGCATATATCGATGCCGCCAGTTAAATGCAGTTACACTACTAATGCCAATTTTTGCAGCACATACGCGAATGGATTCACGCTTAAGCATCAATTCTAAATAGACTTGCCAATGCTCCGGTTTATGTTGATAGAAAAAGGCAGTGTCACGTGTACAAACAAAACTTTTGCCACATTGATTACAGTAAAATCGCTGTCGGCCATTGCTTTTACCGTGTTTTTTAATTCGATTTGAATCACAATGAATGCATTTACAGTGTTGAATGTTTTCTTTTGCAAGTCGATTTAGAATAGGATTTTCTTGTTGATTAAGTGAGGTGATCGCCTGTTGTTTTTGCACAGGATCAAGTTTAGGGATTTGATTGATGAATACTTTAAATTGATTATGATTCATGACTTTAACCAAATTAACTGCTGTTAATTAAGTTTAGAATGTCATTTTTAATTAGCTAGTAGCAACAACAATATTAAACATAGCCATTCAATTAACCCACCTTATTCGTCTTTGTGATCCACGTGAATTAAATACACCTAATTCCTGTCCCACCAGTCTTGATTCCTATCTTCAAAATTCATGCAGATAAGTGTGTTTAGATCTTGATTATTCATCATTTTCCCATTGTCCATATTTGATGGTTTAGATTGCATAATTTACAGCAAAAGCTTGAATGGATAAAATTCACAGTTTAGATTGGCTACTTAACAGACATTCGCGCTTATTTACTTCCATTTACACCCATAAAGCCCTAAAATAGCGCCTTTTTAATTTTTGTCGCAAAGGCCAATCTCCATCATGGAAAATCTTGCAGAATTAGTTGCTCAAGCCAAAGAAGCCGTAGACGCTGCCAATGACGAACAGTCGTTAGATCAAGTGCGTGTTTCGTTTTTAGGTAAAAAAGGGCAGATCACAGCGTTGTTAAAAACGTTGGGTAAGTTATCAAACGAAGAGCGTCCAGCAGCGGGTGCCAAAATCAATGAAGCAAAAGAAGCGGTTTCACAATACATCAACGCTTCAAAAGCTAAATTAGAAAACGCCAAACTTGAAGCGTTATTGTCTTCACAAACCATCGATGTGACTTTACCTGGTCGTGGAGAGTCAACTGGTGGTTTACACCCAGTGACAAAAACCATGGATCGTATGGTGTCGTTTTTTACAAGTATGGGTTTTGAAGTTGCTCACGGTCCTGAAATCGAAGACGATTATCATAACTTTGAAGCGTTGAATATTCCTGATCATCATCCCGCACGTGCGATGCACGATACGTTTTATTTTGATCCTACTACATTGTTACGTACGCATACTTCTGGTGTGCAAATTCGTACGATGGAATTAGGTGAGCCACCGTTTGCTATTGTGGCGCCAGGTCGTGTTTATCGTTGTGATTCTGATTTAACTCACACCCCTATGTTCCACCAAATGGAAGGGTTGTTGGTTAAAGAGAATGTTAGTTTTGCTGAATTAAAAGGCACCATTGAAGAGTTCTTAAGAGTGTTCTTTGAGAAAGATTTACCTGTGCGTTTTCGTCCGTCTTATTTCCCATTTACAGAACCATCGGCAGAATTTGATATTGCCTGTGTAAACTGTTCGGGTAAAGGTTGTCGTATTTGTTCGCAAACCGGTTGGTTAGAGTTAGGTGGCTGCGGTATGGTGCATCCAAATGTACTTAAAAGTGCTGGCATCGACAGTGAAAAATATTCAGGTTTTGCTTTTGGTTTAGGTATCGATCGTTTTGCGATGTTACGTTATAACGTTACCGATTTACGTACTTTCTTCGAAAACGATCTTAAATTCCTTAAGCAATTTAATTAATAGGGCCGAACATGTTATTTAGTGAAAAGTGGTTAAGAGAATTAGTTAATCCTGAATTATCAGCACAAGATTTAATGGATCAGGTCACTATGGCCGGTCTAGAAGTAGACGGATCAGAACCAGTTGCGGCTGGTTTTAATGATAAAATTGTAGTGGGTGAAATATTAACTGCGCAGCCTCATCCCAATGCTGACAAACTTCAAGTTTGTACAGTCAGTAATGGTACTGAAACATTACAAGTAGTTTGTGGTGCGCCAAATGCTCGCGCCGGTATCAAAGTTGCGTTTGCACAAATTGGTACTGTATTCTTTGAGGATAACTTCAAAATCAAAAAGGCAAAACTTCGTCAAGTTGAGTCTTTTGGAATGTTATGTTCAGAAAAAGAATTAGGTTTAAGTGACAGCCATGACGGCATCATGGAATTAGTTGCCGATGCTCCGTTAGGCACAAATATTCGTGAATACTTAGATTTAGACGATATTTCAATTGAAGTGGATCTAACCCCAAACCGCGCTGACTGTTTAGGTGTAATTGGTTTAGCGCGTGAAGTAGGTGTATTAAATCAATTAGAAGTAACCATGCCGGCTTGTGAGCAAGTGCCAGCAACAATTGATGACAGCTATACAGTAAACGTAACAGCTAAAGCGCAGTGCCCAAATTATGTGGGCCGTGTGATTAAAGATGTAGACGTGTCTAAATCATCACCATTATGGTTAAAAGAGCGTTTACGTCGTAGTGGTATTCGTTCAATCGATGCAGTTGTGGATGTCACAAACTATGTATTAATTGAATTAGGTCAACCGATGCACGGTTTTGATTTAAACCAGTTAAGTGGTGCACTTCAAGTGCGTATGGCAGACGGTGAAGAAAAAATCGTATTGTTAGACGGGCAAGAAATTCAACCAAGAACAGACACGTTATTAATAGCGGATGATAATGGTCCATTAGCCTTAGCGGGAATTATGGGTGGCCAAAAATCTGGTGTAAGCGAAAACACTAAAGACATCTTTTTAGAGTCAGCGTTTTTTACACCCAAATTAATCGCAGGTAAAGCACGTTCTTATGGTTTGCATACCGATTCCTCACATCGTTTTGAACGTGGTGTCGATTTTAAATTACAAGAAAAAGCAATTGAACGTGCAACTGCATTGTTGATTGAAATCACTGGCGGCAAACCTGGTCCATTGGTAAAACAAACTTCAGCAGAGTTTTTACCAAAAGACGTAGATGTTGTTTTACCAAAACGTTCTATTAAACGTTTATTAGGTGTTGAGTTAGAAGACTCAGTAGTTGAAGATATTTTAACGCGTTTAGGTTTAAAACTTAAAGAAAGTAATGACACACAGTGGACTTGGGACATTCCAAGTTGGCGTTTTGATATTTCAATAGCTGAAGATTTAATCGAAGAATTAGCACGAGTATATGGTTACAACAACTTACCCGTTACTGTGCCAAATCTAGCTTTGGAATTACCTAAAAAACCAGAAACTAAGATTGGTCTTGATAAGTTACGTTTGCAATTAGTGGCACATGGTTACCAAGAAGCCATCAACTACAGTTTTGTTGATGAAAAAACCCAAGCATTGATTGAACCTGATTTTGATTCTATTAAATTACTTAACCCAATTAGTTCCGACTTAGCAGTAATGCGTACGTCGTTATGGACCGGTTTGATTAAGTCGTTACAACACAATTTAAATCGTCAACAAGATCGTGTTTTGTTTTTTGAAACAGGTTTACGTTTTAGAAAACTAGATGAAAAAGCTGCGGCAACAAGTGAAAACATAGTTCAGCAAAATGTAATATCAGGTATTGCATACGGTTCTAAATACGATAAAAACTGGTTTGAAGACGGCGAACAAATTGACTTCTTTGATGTTAAGTCTCACCTTGAGTCAGTATTGGATTTGGCTATAGGGGTAGAATTTAAATTCTTACCTGGCAAACATCCAGCATTACACCCAGGTCAAACTGCACGTATTGAACGTGATGGAAAATTAATTGGTTTTATTGGTCAATTACACCCCGGTGTTCAAAAAACATTAGGTTTAAAACAAGCTGCGTTTGTATTTGAATGTCTAGTAGATGACATCACAACAGTGAAGTTACCAGAAGCGAAACCATTATCAAAATTCCCAGCATCCAAACGTGATCTTGCTGTATTAATTGATAAAGACACCCCTGTGCAAGAAGTATTGGATTGCGTAAAAGAACAAGCAGGTGAGTTTTTAGAAAGTTTAGTATTGTTTGATTTATACCAAGGCAAAGGCATCGATCCAGATCGTAAGTCAGTGGCTATGGGTATTGCGTGGCAACATGTTGAGCGTAGTATGGTAGATGATGAAATTAATACTACCATGCAAAAAATTATCGAAACCTTAGAGAGCAGATTTGCTGCAGTGCTACGTGGATAATACACGAATAGTACGTGGTTAATTTGTAGCTGGTTTGTTTTAAAAAAGGCAGAACGAGAAATCGTTCTGCCTTTTTTGTTTTTGAATAATATAAAATTAGTTTTTTTAAAGGAGAAAAATTATGAAAGGTTATCTAAAGGTATTATTACTGTCGAGTATTTTTATAAGTGTCACCAGTTGCTCTTATATAAAGTCATTTAAATTACAAGCACAAACCTCAAAATACAATGAAGCCAAACAATTGTGGGACAGTAAAAATACAACTGGCAGTTATCAATTTACAATTAATCGTTTTTGCCAAATATGCGTAGAGGGTGATGTGGAAGTGTTTGTGTCGGATGATAAAATTACACAAATTATCCAAGTAGAAACAGGCAATATGATTGGAATAGGATCCTTTTCAACGATTGATGAACAATTCGAATGGATTGAAGGCAAATTAAATACTCAACCATATCCAGCTGAGCTTGAAGTTGAGTATGATGTTTTAATTGGCTATCCCACTTCAATTGTTTATGACGCATCCAAAGCAGGTGCGGATGATGAATATAGCGAAGAGGTAACTGCGTTTAAATTTTAAAACACACTAATCAGGTGAGTCTGTGACCTACAGGAAATGATTTTGTAGGTCAGTTGCTTGCGCTGACAACTAACTTGTCTTATTAAACGCCACGTTCTTTTAAATATGACAGTGAATTTGGTTTTTAATGTTTTATCCTTCAGGGCAAGCCCGTGACCTACAAATGAATCGTAATCATGTAGGTCAGTTGCTTTGCGCTGACAGCAAACTTGTTATATTAAACGCCAATCTTAAACGCCAAATTAATCCAAACCAAGCTAACATCAACCCTAAAGTCAGGCCAATCCAAAACCCCCTCACACCTAAATCTAATGCAGAATAATAAGTTAAATAATATCCAAGTGGTAAGGCAAATACCCAGAATGCAACAAAAGCGATACCCATTGGCCAGCTAGTATCTTGGTAGGCTCGAAGTGCGCCAGTTGTAGTCACTTGCAGGCAATCAAATATTTGAAATGCACCGGCTATTAATAATATGGATGAACCTAATTTGATAATTTCTATTTCATTGATATACATGTCCATTAAATTAGGTGCAATTAAAAAGTACATACACATTAAACTTAAGCCAATCATTAAACTAATACATAACATTAAAATAGAGGTTTGTTTGGCTTGTTTATAGTCTTTAGCACCAAGGTGATGACTGACACGTATGGTGAGCGCTAATGATAAACTTAAAGGAATCATAAAAGTAACTGAAATGATATTAAAGGCAATTTGATGGCTGGCAACTATATGATTACCTAGTTTTGCGATGAATATAGAAATAAAACTAAACGTACTGACTTCGATTAATAACGACATACCGATTGGTGTACCGATTTTAAATATTTTAAATATTTTATCAAAATCGGGTTTTATAAATTTAAATTCTACGTGTTGATATTTTAAATAAACAATAAACGCTACTAACGTAATGTTTGCGGCGATGCTACTAGCATACCCACAACCCACTCCACCAAATTGCGGTAAACCAAATAATCCAAATATAAACACATAGTTAAGTGGAATATTGATCAAAGCCATAAATAATGACAGATACATAATAACTTTTGTTTGACCTAGACCATCACAATAAGCACGCATAAATTGAATAATAATTAAGGCAGGCATACCAAATTTAAGTGCATTTAAATACGCACTGGCAATTTCTAAGTCGGCAGCAGGAGTTTCAAAAAAAGCAAGAATAGGTCGAAATGAAGCCAATAAAATAAAAGTTAATGGAATTAATAGTATCGGCAAATATAACGACTGGATAAATAACGGTGCTATTTTGGAATGTTGTTTAGCGCCATATAAATTACCGATTAATGCAGTGGAACCAATACTAATACCAATGATAATCAAAAATATGGGTAACCAAAAACCACTGCCTAACGCCACAGCGGTCACTTGTTGCGCATCAATCTGCCCAGACATCATAACATCGGCAACACTTAAACCCATTTGGGCTAGTTGGGTGATTAATATCGGCCAAGCTAAGTGAGTCAGCGACAAAAGCTCAGTTTTATACTTTGAAAAAGAAGATCGCAACACAGGTAAATCTTATTGAATAAAAAGAAGCTAGTGTAACGATTCGATTTGAGTATTACGATGCTTTATTTAAAAGGGCTTAGATAAACTCAATTCGAGATTTGTGTGAGTATTTGTTCCAAAGAAATTGTGTCGTTTTGGCTTGGTTTGATTTGATTTGAACTGAGTTTAGATAAACTCAATTCGAGATTTATGCTTGTATTTGTTCCAAAGGTCTTGTGCCGTTTTAGTTTGGCTTGGCAAAATATAGTCAGGTTTAAATTTGGCTAGTGGGCCTAATACATGGGCGTTATAAAACACTTCGGGGCGCGGTAGGGTTAAATTGAAGTATGTTCCTGTCCAGTTTTGGTAGGTAATGATGTCTATGTCGAGTTTTTTGTTAAAACATCCTGACGGGTTACTGACAATACCAATGTCTTTTTCGATTTTTTTCATTTGAGTTTTTAACTCAAGTAAATTAAGTGAGCTATGAATGATAACAATGTTATTAATAAAGTCGTCACCGTTAAAACCCACCGATTTTGATTTAACCGATTGTGAAAATTGAATATTTAAATCCAATTTGCGTAATGCATTAATACCAAATTCAATATTTAATTCAGGCTCAATGTTACTACCAAGGCCTAATAATACAAAATGTTGATCACTGTTAATATTCATAAAAATTAATACTGATTAGACTGACGAATGATTTGAATACCCACCGCACTGGCTTCTGGGATAATACCAATTTTGGATATTTTTAATTGGATTGAGCTCATATCAAAACTTTTAAATAACTGCGCACAGATTTTTTCAGCTAAAGATTCTAATAAATCGTTATCTTCAATTTTACAAAAATCCAAAATACATTGGCAAAGGCTAGCGTAATTAACCGTGTCTTTAATGTCGTCAGATTGGCTAGCATCAGTGATGTTATGTGTCACTTGAATGTCCATTTTTAAAACTTGGGTAGTCAGTTTTTCCCAATCTAATAACCCGATTCTAGTTGGCACGTTTAAGCCTTCTACAAAAATGATGTCGTTTTGGTTTGAATTGAATGTGCTCATATTTATAGTCCGTTTAAAGTGTCGATTGGCCAGCGCGGTTTTACGTCCACTTCTTGGCTGCTGGTTTGCCCGGCGTTTAATCTTAATGCGCCGGCTAAAGCGATCATCGCGCCATTGTCGGTACAAAATTCAGGACGGGCATAAAATAATTTTGCACGTTTAGTTTGGCACATGACTTTTAAGCTTTTTCTAAGTGTAACGTTAGCGCTTACTCCGCCTGCAATAACCAATGTTTTGTGTTTAGTATGTTCTAACGCGCGTTTACACTTAATACTTAAAGTGGAGCAAACGGCAAGCTCAAATCCAAATGCGATTTCTTTTTGGCATTGTTCATCAAAACGACCCGCTTCGACTTCTTTTTTAATTGCATTACGCACCGATGTTTTTAAACCCGAAAAACTAAAATTTAAGCCCTCAACTTTAGGTTTTGTAAATTTATAGGCCTTAGGATTTCCCAATTGCGCGCGCTTATCAATTTCAGGCCCTGCAGGATATCCCAAACCAAGACCCTTACCACACTTAACGAAGGCTACGCCACCAGCATCATCAATGGTCTCACCAAGGACTTTCATTACAAAGTAGTCATAACCCTAAACAAT
>JALJPK010000168.1 GCA_022968985.1 Pseudomonadales bacterium
TTTGGTTTGTACCGGGTGGGCGTATTCTAAAAGACGAAACAATGGCTGATGCTTTTAATCGATTAATTCAAGTAGAATTGAATGTAAAAAATAAAAGCATAAATGACAGTCAGTTGATTGATGTGTTTGAGCATTTCTATGCAGATAATTTTTCAGGTGATGAATTCTCAACGCATTATGTTGTGATTGGCCGAAGTATTAACCTTGATATTGATTTGATGTTATTACCTGTTGATCAGCATAATGATTATAAATGGTTTGATGAAACGGCTCTGTTAAATGATGAAACAGTACATAAACATAGTAAATGTTATTTTATAAAGTGATTGGAAAAAATGATGACAAAACAAGGACGCATCAAGTAGTGATAATAAATTATATAATAAATACACAATCAAAAAGATGCTGCACTGATGATTATTAAAAAAGCCAATAAAACTCAATTTGAATCGGTCTATCAAATATTATATAAAAATGCGTTATGGTTACAAACCAAAAGTGCACAACAATGGCCTTTAGATTGGTTAGAGAATAAAAAACAAAGTATTTTAGAATCAATAACAGTGGGTGAATTTTATGTAGGTTTGATCGATCGACAACTATCTTGTGTGATGCAATTAACCTTAAAAGCTGACTTTTTTTGGAATGATGAAAATACAGTAGCGTTGTATGTGCATAAACTAGCGGTCGATCGGACATATAAAAATAAAGGCCTCGGCAAAAAAATGTTAAACGAAGTTGAAAAAATAGCCAAACAACAAGGCATTAAAACGGTACGATTAGACTGCGTAAAAGCCAACCCGTTTTTAAAACAATACTATACAGATTCTGGATTTATCCAAGTGGGTGAGGCAGATGACGAAGGTGAAACTGTTTTGTTATTTGAAAAAACAGTAAACAAATCTATAAAATGACATAAATTTATTATTCTAATTGATAGTTAATTCCTTCATTTTATGCTAATTTTGATCATTTTTATTAAAGCCGTATTGATATGAAAGAAGTATTACAAGAATCAAATAAAAACATATCCAGTTATGACAAGCTCATTGTCACTCTATATAAATGCCTAAAAAATAGTTATGGTTTTGATGATTTTTTTCTGGAGTTTCAACAAGTTTTTAACTGTCAATGTGGTGGAATATTTGCTATATCGGTTGAACCCCTTAGTTTTTTGTTTTCTTGGTCTTTTGGTTATCCTGTTGGGTTTGAACAATGGTTTGTTGAAAATGACATGATTAAAACCGATGAAGGTTTAAAACGTTATATGTCAGGGGAAAAAAATAAGTTTCAATCCTATGTGGCAGGTAGTGGTGAAGAAACGTTTTTACCTCTTGTCTCAGCGCAAACAGGAGCTTGGGCAAAACAAATGGGTATTGTTGATTCAGCGGGTGTTTTGATTGGTGATAACGAAAATTTCAAATTAGTTTTTTTAATTAATAGACACAAAAGTGTTGGGCCTTTTAGTCATGAAGATGTTGATAAATTAGACACTATTGCAGCTCATTTAGAGCAAGTGTTTCAATTATACTTAACACTTTACCAATCAAAGCAAAACGCATTTGCACAACATTCAGCTTTAGATTTAACTAATAGACCTATGGCGGTGATTAATTTGATGGTTGAGGTCGAGTATGTCAATCAATCAGCTAAGCAGTTTTTAGCACAAAAAGGTATATCTGGTATCGCACAAGGTTGCCGATTAAATCTTTATAATAAAGAGCAACAGAAAAATATTAATGATTTATTATTAACAGTCGGATCCTTCGCAAGACAAAATAACCCTCAAAGTCAATCAGTTTTATTAAGAATAAATGCTCACAAAATATTATTTAAAGTATCCCCTAGTATGTCTGAAAATGGCAAACTGATAAATTTGATAATAGAATTTTTTGAATTAAGTGATAATTTGATTTTACCCCTTGATTTAATTATAGCGACACTCGAATGTACAACAGGTGAAGCGATAATTGCTAAATTATTAAGTGAAGGTTTAACTGTAAAAGAAATTGCAAGCACTCAAGAAATATCCGAAACTGATTTAAAGACCAGTATCAAAAATATTTTAATAAAAAACAATTTAAATAATCAAGTTGATATGATTTCAATTTTGGTTCGATTAGCATTTTAATAATTATTTGGAATTACAAATACAATTAAAGTTAAATAAAGAATATTCCCCTTTAAATAAAATTTAAGGGGAATAGCTAACACTACTTACTTAGATTGTTGTAGGTATTAATGTAAGTGTTCATTAGGTTTTAGTTATCACTCAACCAGTTCAATCTCCAAACCAAACAATAAATTAATCGCTTCTAGTTTGCTGAATTTTGCTTTAGCAATTTTATTGTGCCTAACATCAATTTGATATTCAAACGCTTCAGTAAAATTACAGTTTTCAAGGTTAGTATTAGAAAACTGACTAAACGTAAAGTCACTTAAGCTGAAATCGGAATTTGCAAAGTTACCTTCACGAAAATCCACTTGGTGCACTTTGCATTCTTGTAGGGTTAACTCCATCATTTGTAAACCATAAAACGAGTTGTCTGATACGTTACATTGAAAGCATTTAATAGGGCTAGTAAAGTTGAAGTTCGACCAGCCTACTTTGGTCCAATCAATCCCGATCATTTTACAATGAGAAAATTCAACATCATTAAAAGTACAAAAAGGCCATTTAACATTGGATAGATTACAATTTACAAACTGACAATCTATAAACTTACATCTACGTAATTCAGAAAATTCAAAATTACATAATTCAAACGTACAGCTGTCAAATTCAATATTACTGATTGAATTTTCGTTTAACTCAATATTCTTGAAAGAATCTTGGTAATACTCTTTTTCTTTAAAAACCATAATGATCAAAATGTTAATAGTTGTGATAGTTGAGTCTATTATCTCTTTTAATTTGGATTAGGCCAAGTGTTTATATTGTCTATATTAAGCTCAAAAGAGATAGACTGAAGTCAAGCCTACAAAATAAAATGATACTAACACATGTTGTAGTTCGGGTTTTTCGTCACATGGATATGGCTTATTAGAATATCGCATAGCTATATGGGCATCAGGAGGTGGAGCTATGTAGCTTGTCTGTATTAAGCTTCAAAGAGATAGGCTGAAGCCAAACTTACAAAAATAAAATGACACTAATACATGTTGTAGCTCGATATTTTTGTTACATGAATGTGACTGTTTAGAATTTCTCACACCTATATGGACTTAGAGGTAGAGTCATGTCTGGACATTTACAGGGATGTATTAGATCGACGTAGGATGTCAAAGCCGAATAAATAACCGAGGGTGCATAAAAACGGTCTTGTTTGAATAATAATGAATATTAAAACCAAAAGAAAACATTGCCAATATGCCTAAGATATTGGCTCGATTAATAGCTCCTGTATAATTCTAATAAGTGACATCCTTGTCACGGTAAAACTAAACCTACAAGATTGGTCAAAACGAATTCTACATAAAAATAATTGTTTGAGTATTAGTACCCATAACCGTTGCGATTATGGGTTCTGTTAATCTGATAAATACTGAGATTATTTTACAAATAAATTATCGGGAGTGAGGCCATCCCAAACATAGTCTTGTAAACTGATCTGGGTAATTTCTGTGCGATAAAAACCCGCTTTAGCATTTCTTAAAATAAATGCTATTGAACCGTTACTGCCCGTACTACCAGTGCCCGATGCATGGGAATCATCATTTTTAAATAACTCTATTGTTACCTCTGCGTTGAACAATGTTTCGCTCAGTTGAATAGTTATTTCTAAATTTTTATTACCACGACCCACAAGCTTATAACTTATTTCCTGCACATTAATCACATTAACAACCACATAAGGATCAATTACCTCGATTGATATTGATGAACTTACAACATTATTGTTTGAATCTGTGAGTGATGCAGTAATGATATGAGTATTAATTGATAAATTACTAATTGTAAAACTACTGCCCAAACCAATAGCGCCATCTATGTCAGAGTGCCATTGTAAATCAGCACTGATGTCTACGACTGTATCAGTGCCATCAACTACAACAACTTCACTGGCTGTCCCCACAAATGTAATGTCATCACTTACATTATATTCGAG
The DNA here is from genome assembly GCA_022968985.1 of Pseudomonadales bacterium. Classification (GTDB taxonomy): domain Bacteria; phylum Pseudomonadota; class Gammaproteobacteria; order Pseudomonadales; family Natronospirillaceae; genus Marinicellulosiphila. Next base: position 4,110 of record JALJPK010000168.1, read on the forward strand.
GTAATTAACAGGGTTGGTAATAGATACTACTGTGCTGATAGGAGGAGGAACAGCTATACCTTCATCACTTTCATCACTTCCCCCAATGTCATCACTCATGCCATCACCTAAATACACTAGTACTTCTGGATAAGAGTCTGGATCATTTGTTTGGGTGCCCCATTCACTTTGGGTTTTACCTGCATCAATCAATAACTGACGAACTAAAGCCACCCCATCGCCGTTACTAATGGCATTTGGGTTATCTACTTGTAATCTAGCCACTTCTAAGGCTACGGCTCCTGCAACATGGGGGGATGCCATACTTGTGCCACTAATGCTTTTGGTGCCACCATCATTCCAAGTCGATAAAATATCCACACCAGGGGCGGCTAAATCTATAGCTGCACCACTAGACGAAACAGGGTTGTATGATACAACAGATGCACTGAAATTTGAGAAATCTGCAAAACTATCATCAACCGTGCCTCGGCTAGTATTGGCGCCTAGGCCACCAGAGAGCCCATCAGTATCACCCATGGCAGAAACCGTTAAAACTTCCGGGTAAGATGCGGGTAAATAATCATCATTGGTTCCAAATATCCCATCATTGCCATACACATCCATGCCACTATTTCCTGCTGCTACTACATAAACTACCCCACTATTTACACTTTTTGTTATGGCAGTTCGCAAAGAATCTAATAAACCTATGCCACCAAGGCTCATATTCACCACATCTATTTGCGCGCTATTACTAGTGACATAATCAACACCTTGAATAATGTCAGAGAAAAACCCTGTGCCGTCATTACGTAATACTTTTACCGCCCACAACCTAGCTCCTGGCGCTACACCTACTACATGTGAATCATTATCCAAAGCGGCAGCTGTACCCGCAACATGAGTGCCGTGTCCATTACCATCGTTACCGTCGCCGCCTTTTATACAACTAGGTCCTTTTGTACAATCTACTGCACGAAATACGTATAAATCAGGGTGGTCCAAATCTATGCCTGTATCCAAAATAGCAATATCGGCATCAACTGGTTTATCCGTTTTATACTTAAAAGCCAATGAAAATTGATCGGCTGCAATACGTTTGACACCGACAGGTATAAGTTGTGAAATTTGTGCGTGTAAATCCTGTTCAACATAAGCTACCGCGGCATGAGCTTTTACTTTTGCCAATACATTATCAGTTAATTTTGCTGCAAATCCTTTTAACGCATGTTGATAACTTGCCCTTAATACAAAGCCGTGTTTATTTGCCAGCCCCTGTGCTGTTTTTTCAGGAGTCACAACAGAATCATGAAATACAACAATATATTGTTGATTAACTTTATTGGTTAACTGTAAATGGGCCTTTGATTTTGAAACATTAGAGTTTCCAGCAAAAGAAAAGCTAAGCATTAGCATATTCAATAATGCCATACCCATAATTGTTATTAAGAAATTACGAAAAACAGTCATTGTCGACCCCTTTTTTTTAAATTACCCATTTAAGTTTAATGCAAATTCTCATTTAAACTAGTGAGTTGGAGTGTGTTTTTTAACTTATATTTATAGATATAAATAACTAAACAAATAAATTATCAGTAATATAAATAGAAACAAATAGAAATATAATAATGATAATACGTAAAGTTTAGTAATGTTGTGCGACCTAATAATACCGTTGAAAATACAGATTGTTTATTTATTAAGTTATATGTTTCTATATTAAATTGAGTGGTAAATTGTGATGAGTTGTTTTTGTAAATAAATGAATAGGTGAAATTTGATGTTAATATTAAAATTGTATATTTGTTTTTTGTAGGAAGAATAAAAAGTTTTAGTCACTATATATAAATTTGTTTGATTTGTAATCTATATAGTTTTTTGGGTAGCCGTTTGGGTGGTCGTTTGGTTTACAAATTTTTATTGATTGTTTGTTTAATCTTATATTAAATAAATGTAGTGTTAATAAGTGACCTTGATATAAAACAGGCGAAGCCTAAGGACTATAAAACATGCTGTTTAAGGTGTGATGGAGCTGTACATAAAAGTAAAAATACAAAAAATAAATAATTAAAAATATACAGTAATATTTAATATCGGAAATAATCCAATAAAAATATAGGTCTTAATTTATTTGAATACAACTTGTAAATACAATATCGTATTAAAGCAATAATCAACGTCGTTTGTACAGTATCTATTAATTGTCTAAAATATTATAACGTTTAAAATATTAAACGAATTCCACTAAAAAACAGTCATTTCAAATTATTTAAAATACATATGTAAAGTCACCTAATGCAGTATTAAGCTTTAAATCGTCTATTCTGAATGTAAGAAATATAACTTTTAGCATTGGAGGTTTACATTTCAGTAAGCAATAAAACACACTAACATTAGTGAGGCAAAGCCTATGCTTTTTAATGGATCAATTAATACCGACTGCCCTATACGTCAAAAGATTCGTGAGTTTTATCGTATTGATGAAAACGTAGCTGTCGATTTTATATTGCCTATAGCCGAAATAAATGTCAGGGCACAAAGTAGAGCGTGGGAACGGGCGCGTAAAATGGCGTTACAAATTCGTAAAGACGAAGCTGCTAATGGTGTAATTGACGCCCTTTTAAAAGAATACAGATTATCAAGTGAAGAGGGGGTGGTATTGATGTGTTTGGCCGAGGCTTTGTTACGTGTCCCCGACAAACATACTCAAAACAGCTTAATTCGTGACAAACTTACCCAAGGCAAATGGAGTAGTCATCTAGGTAGCAGTGATTCCTTATTTGTTAATGTCTCTTCGTGGTTTTTGTTAATCTCTGGCAGCATAGTTAGTTATACCGATTCATCTAAAAAAGACAGCTTGGGTTTATTAAAAAAAGTGATTGGGCGCTTAGGAGAGCCCGTTATTCGTAAGTCGATGAACTACGCCATGAAAATTATAGGCAAACAGTTTGTAATAGGGCAAACCATTAAAGACGCTATTGCTTGTGCCGTCCCTAAAGAGCGACAAGGTTATGTGTACTCATACGACATGCTCGGCGAAGGGGCGCGTACAATGGTCGATGCCGATCGATATTTTAAAGCATATCAAGAAACCATAGACCTAATTGATAAATGCGCTCAAACATCAGCTAAAAACGATCCACGTAAAGTGGCGGGTATTTCAGTTAAGCTTTCAGCGATTCATCCTCGTTATGAGTTTACTCAAAAAACAAGGGTGATGTATGAAATAGTGCCCAAACTTAAAATACTTTGTATGCAGGCTAAAAGTTACAACATTGGTTTAACAATTGATGCCGAAGAGTCTGAGCGTTTAGATATTTCGTTGGATGTCATCGAAGCTGTATTTATGGATAACGACTTAGGCAACTGGATAGGTTTTGGTGTGGCAGTACAGGCGTATCAAAAACGCGCTGTGTTTGTAATCGACTGGTTGCGCCAATTAACCTTACGAGCCGATCGTAAAATGATGGTGCGTTTAGTAAAAGGTGCGTATTGGGACAGTGAAATTAAAAACACCCAAAAAGCAGGCCATGAGCATTTTTCTGTATTTACACTTAAGTCGTCTACTGACCTGTCTTACCAGGCTTGTGCCAATAAATTATTAGAATATCGAGACAGTATATATCCTCAGTTTGCTACTCATAACGCCTACACCGTCGCCATTATTATGGAATTAGCTGGTGACGATAAACAAGGATTTGAGTTTCAATGTTTACATGGCATGGGTACTTCTTTATATAATCAAATTGTTATCAATGAAAACATACAATGTCGTATCTACGCCCCAGTAGGTAGACACCAAGAGTTACTGGCTTATTTAGTTAGGCGTTTACTTGAAAACGGCGCCAACTCATCTTTTGTAAATGCGATAGTGGATGAGTCACAACCGGTTGAATCATTATTGGTTGATCCCGTTGAAAAAACACAAAACTTAAAAGACAAAACCAATCATCAAATCATCAAACCTAATGAGTTGTACCACAATTCAAAAGGCCTAGGGCGTGATAATTCAAAAGGCTTAGACTTAACTGACATCAACAAAATAATTGAATTAAAATATTCGTTAGATAATTGGTTCGACAAAAACAGAATCAATAAAAAGCAAATACCTAAAGGCGCAGTCGCGGTTAAAAATCCAGCCAATCAGAATGAGATTATTGGTTTTTATCGTTATCACAACAAAAACGACATGTTAACAATGATTAACCGCGCTGAAAGTGTTTTTAAGATATGGTCACAAACTCCCGTTGCTAAGCGCGCCAAACTATTAAATAACATTGCCGATATAATTGAGACACATACTGAGGAGTTAATTGCCTTATGTATAAAAGAAGCAGGCAAAGTGGTGCAAGACAGCATTGACGAAATAAGAGAGGCCGTTGATTTTTGTCGATATTACGCAAAACAAGCCATAGCACTTAAAAGCGACAAAGACTTACAAGCAAGTGGAGTGGTGTTATGTATTAGCCCGTGGAATTTCCCATTGGCCATATTTTTAGGCCAAATCACCGCCGCCATAACAACGGGCAACACAGTAATAGCTAAACCCGCCGAACAAACCCGTTTAATTGCACTACGCACAATTGAGTTAATGCACCTAGCAGGGTTACCTCAAGGTGTGGTGCAAGTAGTGATTACACAAGGAAAACAAGTAAGCGAAATCATTGTACCCGACGAGCGCATTCAAGCTGTGCTGTTTACAGGCTCACCCCAAACGGCCAGAATAATCTCACAAGTTTTGGCAAAACGAGAAGGCGCA
>JALJPK010000169.1 GCA_022968985.1 Pseudomonadales bacterium
TGTGGTATATAAAAGCAGGAACATAACATTATGTGTTAAGTCGGCCAGGGTAGGTCATCATTATTTCCCGGAGCATCAAGCTGAATCTTTTTTAAGATATCGGCTTTTTTATATGTCTAATCGGTATTAGAATGAAGTGGGATAAAACAGCAGTAACATAACATTATGTGTTAAGTCGGCCAGGGTAGGTCATCATTATTTCCCGGAGCATCAAGCCGAATCTTTTTTAAGATATCGGCTTTTTTTTATGTCTAATCGGTATTAGAATGAGGTGGAATAGTAGGTAACTAAAACAGAGATTGGATTGGGAATTTGGGTGTAGCGCTATTTTTGTTGCATATAACGATCGATTATTTCTTGATAAGTACCATTTGCTAGAATTTTATCCCACGCTTGTTTTAAACGATTAACGTTATCTGTATTAGCCGATTTATTAGCCACAAAATAGGACCGACTTGAAATATCTGGTAATGCTAATATTTTAATAAAATCGTTTTGTTTAAACCCCAATAACTTAAGTTGATATAAAAAACTAAGCTCTCCAAATGGTAATAAATCGATTCGACCACGTTCCAGCATCATTATATTCATTCTATCTTCAGTAACAGTGGAAAATTGCTCCGCAGGGATACCCTGTTCAAGTAGGTATTGATGAGAGACCGAGCCTTTTAAATCACCAATAATATAATTGCCGGCATCCTTGAAGTTATTTATTTCGATATCAGTGCGCCAGCGATATTGCCACAGGTACATATTATTAGGTGTAATATCCGCAATCCAATAAAATTGATTTTCACGAATAGGTGTTCGGCTTAAATTAAAAAAATATTGATTCGATAATGTATCAAGATTACGTTTCACTCTATTCCATACATAAGTATCAATTTGACTGCTTAAATCAGCTTGAGTCACAATTGCCTGCACAATATCGTAAGAAATCCCTGTTAATTCACCATTTATTTCATATTGAAAAGGTGGGTAAGTTGTTGTCATAATGTTGATTTTTTCTTTTGCCGATAACATTACACTGAACAGTAAACCAAATAATAAGGGTAATATCTTTAAAATTGGCACATTTTTAACTCACGTTATTAGTTCTTTAAGATTAGCTTATTACATAAAAGGAATAACAGAAAGTTGTAAACTATTGTATTAGCTAATTATGAAAACTAGGTAGTTAACTTAAAAGCTGCTTTTCTTATTCTATTCTAATGGCTATGTTTTGAAACAGTGTGGTTATTTGAAAAACTAAAAATCTAAGCTAATATTTATCCATCTTATTGATCAAGTTGTACGTAAGATGAAATTAATTCGCTTTCAAAAACTTCTTAGTAGTTTAAAAACGTTAACGGCTGCACAGAGCCAGTCAGTCGTGGACAATTTAAGAAAATATCACGATAACCCCATATTAAATAACCTTGAAAAAGAGTTGGCAGAAAACCCGACTTGCCCAAAATGTCATTCAACTTCTATTATTCGCTATGGCCAAGCCCATGGCAGGCAGCGTTATCGTTGCAAGGCCTGCTTACGCACTTTTATGTGCACCAATGGCACTCAATTCTTTCGCCTGCATCATCATGATAAATGGCTAGATTATGTAAATGATATGGTGCAAGGAAAAAGCTTACGCAGCTGTGCACATCAAGGTGACATGGCACTATCCACTGCGTTTTTCTGGCGTCATCGTTTTTTAAATATTGCCCAAGTAACCCAGCCCCAGTGGCTTGAGGGCATTGTTGAAGCCGATGAGACTTATTTTCGATACTCACAAAAAGGCCAAAGACATTTAGAGCGACCTGCACGAAAACGAGGCACAAAAGCCACTACGAGAGGATTAAATAAAAAAGAATGGACGCCTGTTTTAATTGCGGTTGATCAGCTGCATCACGAAATGGATTTCATTTTAAGCTCTGTCAGCAGTCGTAATATTGAGTTAACCTTAGGCACACATTTGTCGAAAAAATGCATTCTCTGCACCGATGGTCATTTGGCTTACCGTCAACTTTGTCAAAATAATAATATTTCACATAAAATCTCAATTAATCATACAAATATTGAGAAGATATTCAACATTCAAACCGTGAATGCCTATCATAGTAGGCTTAAAAATTGGATAAGACGGTTTCATGGGGTGGCCACTAAATATCTAGGGCACTATCTTGGCTGGTTTAGAATGCTTGAGGATCAAAAGTACGAAAATCTGAATACTTTTAAGCTGTTAAAAATTCAGCAACACTGGATCAAAACATAGCCAATGTTTTTAAGCTATTAGCGCTGCAGCAACATAGTTTTCAAAAATAGTCATTGTATTAATAGGTAACTAAAACACTACTTTTGTAATTGGAAATTTATAAATGTCTAGTTTAGGGTTATTATCATCACCTTTTATAATGAACTCAATGTTAATTAAAGTATCGTAAAATAAAAGGGTGATATGAAAACGTATATTTATAGAGTGGAAGTAGAAGTTATACCCATGAGTGGCACGCAATTACCTGAAGAGGCAGCAGGTGCATTTGTTAATTGTTATGTGGCTGCAGACAATATTTGTGAGGCCGTTAAGTTGGTTGAAATTAAATTATTAGAAGACTGTTATAAACCGTTTAATACTTTCGCCGTGTACAGTTTAAATTTAGACGAAATGAATTTCGATACTGATGAAGAAGACTGCCCAAATAACCAAGATCTGATTAAATTACAAAACTCAGATGATATTTGGTATGGGCCGTTTAATACGTATTTACCTGAAGTGGATAATTTGCATTAATAATAATTAGTGAACAAATATTAGTATAAAACAATCGTTAAACCCTAAGTCAGTCGTTCCACCATAAAATCTAATAGTAATTTTGCTCGTGCTGAACGCATTGCGCCTTTGGGGTAAAGTAGATACACACCATTATCGATAAGGTATTTAGGTTGTAAAACAGACACCAATTTGCCTTGCTCGATTAAATTTTCAAACAAAAGTGACGGCCCAAACATTAACCCTTGGCCTTTTATGGTTGCATTAAGCAGCATCTCTGCGCTGGAGCTATAAAGGTTACCATCCACTCGAATCATATTACGTCGGCCATTTTTGTCTCGAAGCCCCCAATGCGTTTTTATAGTGCCTTCATTATAAATTAAACAATTATGTTGGCTTAGATCTTCAGGGCAGTGGATTGCTTTGTGGGTGTCTAGATAGGTTTGGTTGGCTACTACTTGAAAAAAACAGTCTTTTAGTTTTTTACAGATTAGCTCGGAGTCTTTTAAAATTCCCACACGAAACGCCATGTCGATACCTTGTTCAACCAAATCTAACACATTACCAGTGACCTGAGCCATGACCTTAATTTTAGGATAAACCTGCTGAAATTCTGCCAATATTTCGATGAATTCTGACTTCAGTAACCCTTCAGGCATGGTGATATTTAAGCGGCCTGATATCTCTTGTTTGTTATTAGCAATACTGTTGATAGCTAAATCAATGTTGTCTGACATTTTTTGGCAGTGGGGGTAAAAACTCTCACCATATTCGGTGAGTTTAATACCACGAGTATTACGATAAATTAAATTCACTTTTAATTCATGTTCCAACTCACTAATGTGTTTGCTCACCACTGATTTTGAAACGCTTAACAGTTCAGCCGCCTTTGTAAAGCTGCCTGCTTTTACGACTGCTACAAATGTGATCATCAAATTTGAAATATTCATATTATTACCTTATCTGTTTTAGCTGACAACGATACTCTTTTAAATACCCCCAGCCGTTGAGCATATTCTATTCCATTTATAGTTGAATAAAAGGAAACTATCAGTTTCTATATCTTGTCTTCTACAAATTATTATTAAGTCTATACTTTCTCTCAATCACAGGCAAATACACAGTGTTGTAAGTCTTAGCCATTTGGCGAATGTTAAACATAATTGACAATTAGTAATAATTGCAGAGGAATAATTATCATGATAAATATCAAAAGCTTAGTCTTAAGCGGTGTCATATTAAGCACAATGGTCAGCGCAGCAATCGCCAATCCGCCACCTTGGGATGCGAATACAGTTAACCTAGAAATTGAAAAATTAAGTGAAGGTGTCTACGCCGTTTACGATGACCGAGCGCAAGAGTTGGCTGTAAAAGGTGTGCCTCTATCAACTAGTGCGGGCATTATTGTAGGAGACGACGGGGTGTTATTAATAGACACTATGATGAATAAACGTCTATACGAACAGCTAATTGACTTAGTTGAATCGGTAACCGACAAACCAATTAAATACGCGGTTAATACCAGTTTTCACGGTGACCATTCTTATGCTAATTACCTATTATCAGCGGACGTTGAAATAATCCAGCATGTAAATACATCACAATTTGTTAAAAACAATTTTGAACATGACACACAGTGGATGATTTCCAATTTTGGCGAAGGTCGAGGTATTGAACAAGCGGTGGCTAAAACAGGTGATATATTAATTAATACAAATGAAAGTATTGTTTTGGATCTTGGTGATAAACAAGTATTAATCAAAGACTTCGGGTTTGCTCAAACAGGGGGTGACTTAATGGTTTATGCCCAAGACGCTAAAGTATTGTGGACAGGTAATCCAATTGTGGCTGGCAAACCGGGTTTACCTTGGTTATTAGATGGTAAATTGGTCAGCACATTAAACACATTAAACGCTGTTTACGACTTTTTGCCAAGTGACGCTGTAGTAGTGCCGGGTCATAGTTTGCCATCAGACAAGTCTGCCATAAAATGGAATATAGATTACCTAACTGAAGTTAAAACGCAGGTACAAGACGCAATTGATAACAAACTAAGCCTTGAACAAACTCAAGCAAAAGTGACCATGAATGAATATCGAGGATATGCTTTATTCGACTGGGTTCATCCTGCTTTGAATGTGCCAGCGGCTTATCAAGAATTAAGTGAATAATAGGTAAAACATTAAACAGGTGATGAGATTGATTTCTTATCGCCTGTTTTGACTCAATTAAACCTTTTACTTATCATTTCAAAGCGCATTTAAACTTTGCCAAATTTTTGTGGCAACGGGTCCTAATAATTTTTGTTTCTGTTTTAAAGCAAAATAGTCAAATTTTGTTTGGATGGACTGTCCCTTAAGGTTTAGTCCTGTGGGCTGTTGGTCTTCAAAGTTCAGGGCTATTAACTCACCACTGTTTAACTCGTTTTGGATCATATGACCAGGTAAATTACCCCAGCCCAAACCACTTGTGATGATGGTTTTTTTGGAAGTGAAATCATTTACATACCAACAACGTTGCCCGTCTTGAATACCAAAGGTTTGACTTTTATTTTGGTTACCCGAATCTTGGATGACTATTTGATATTCTTTTTCTAACGTCCGTTGTTGCTTGATGCTGTTATGGCGTGCGATCAATTTAGGGGCCGCTACGTTTATCATTTCACCTTTTGTTAAAAAAACTAGATCGAACTGTTGTTGTTTAACATATTCATCCACCACCACGGTGATGGCAAAGTCGGCTTTATTTTGAGTCAGTGCATGTAATGCGCCACTGATTTGTTCTTGATGAATAATTAACTGAGTGTCGGGGAATGTGTTTTGAATATTCTCTAACATAGGCAAAATCAAGTTAAGATCAAACGCACTATTAATTGCAATGGTGATAGTTGCTTCGTTACCGGCATTTAGATGTTGGCTTAAATTTTCAATTTCGACGGCTTTATCGAGCATTATTTTAGCAAGTTGTAATATTTGTTCGCCTTCGTCAGTCAGAATCATCCGATAGGCTTTACGGTCGAATAACTCTAAACCTAACTGGTTTTCTAATTGTTTGATGCCTTTGCTTATAGCCGCTTGGGTTTTAAACAGTTTTTCACTGGCTGCTTTTAATGTGCCTAACTGCGCCACGGTTTTTAGCATTTTTAATTGTTCAATTTTCATTTCAGCAGCCTGTATTCGTGGGAATTAAATTTATTTTGTGTGTTTATTTTACCTTGCTTATCTCTACAGTATTAACTAAAAGTTGAGTTGTTATTGAAAAACTTTCGATTTTTTTGTTTTTAAACTGAGCCTATTGTTATCCCACTTCCTAGGCGGTGACCACTAAAACGGTGATTACCTAGTTTAAATCCTCAATTCAGACTTTAACTGAATAGTTAACAAGATAAGCGAGTTTATAATGAAAAATACAATATTAGTAATTGGTGGAACCGGTCAAGTAGGCACCGCATTAGTTGATTTATTAAAAACAAACAACAGCGACTTTAAGTTGTTACTTAGAAATACTGATAAACAAGCGGCTTTTAAAAGCAGAGAAATAGATAGTGTAGTGGGTGCTTTAGGTGATTGGCCATCAATTGACAATGCACTAAAAGGTATCAGCACTGTGTTTTTATTAACAAGTAATGACCCACAAATGTTTGAAAAACATAAACAGCTAATTGATCGTGCAGTATCAGCAGGGGTTAAAAAGATTGTTCGATTATCAGCGCAGCCAGCCGATGCCAATTGCGATATGGATATGTATCGTCTACACGGTGAAGCGGACAACTACTTACAACAAACCAACATTGAACATGTCATTCTGCGACCGACTTATTTTTTGCAAAACATCAGTGTGATGCACGCTTATTTCATTAAAACCAATAATGCGTTTGCGCAATACCTAGGGGATACGCGTATTCCAATGATCGACATACGTGATATCGCTAATGCGGCTTATCAAAGCTTAACAAGTGATCAGTTTAATAACGGCATTTATTATTTAACCGGTCCTAAAGCGGTGAATTACACAGAGTTTGCACAAACATTATCCGACACATTAGGTCGTACTATCAGTTATCAGCCTTTGTCTTATGATGAACAACTCACTGGCTTAAAAGCGGCAGGGTTACCCGATTGGGTGTTGGATACCGTTATGAAACTATTTAAGCAGTGGGTAGAAAATGATGATCATACAGTCAGTGGCGATCTTGAGATTTTAACCAATAACAAGGGGATAAGTATTCAGCAGTTTTGCGAAGATTATGCCACTGAGTTCTAAGTTGTTGATTTAATTAACAACATTAAATTCATCGAATCAGCTTAAGATTATTTGAGCTGATGCAATAACCTAATAACATCAGCTGTTTTTAGGTTATTATTTGCAACTAAATTTTAAAACACTACACAGCACAGCACAACTCACCACCTATCAGTGGTTCTGTGTGTTTATTATTTCCCCCGTTATTTTTTATAAGACAATAATATGACTACTCAAAACGCCCCCTATTTACAAGGTTCAATACGACAACACATCAAACGCATGACACTCGCTGGTGGTTTGGGAATGTTGGCGCTGTTTGCCGTTGATTTGGCAGATTTGTTTTTTATTAGTTTATTAGGTGAGCAAGAGTTGGCTGCCGCGATAGGGTTTGCTTCCTCTATTATGTTTTTTACTCAATCGTTAAGTATTGGTTTGTCGATTGCGGTGGGGGCAAACGTAGCCAAATATATGGGTGCGCAAAATATGAAAAACGCCGCGCAGATGGTGGCAAGTGGTTTGGTTGTTGTTTTATTTGTTACCGGATTAGTCACCTTAGTCACTTGGATTTATCGCATTGAGTTGTTAGCAGCATTAGGTGCTACAGGCGAAACACTTGTTTTAGCCGCACATTATTTAGGGATTATATTACCTTGGTTTCCATTTTTAGCCGCAGGTTTTGCTACAAGTGGTGTGATGCGAGCAAAAGGGGATGCCAAAGCCGCTTTATGGCTGACTTTAAGTGGTGCAATAGTAAATGCAGTATTAGATCCAATTCTGATTTTTGGATTTGACTTAGGTTTAACAGGTGCCGCTATTGCAAGTGTAATCAGCCGCCTCACCATTTTTGCTTATGCGATGTATATGGTCATTTATGTGTATAAAATGCTGCCTTGGCCATCGATTAAAGGCATCAAACAAGATTTATCGAGTCTATCAAAAATAGCGATTCCTTCTGTATTAACTAACTTAGCTACACCAGTTGCTATTGCCTATATCACAATGGTGATCGCACAATATGGTGATGCAGCCGTAGCCGCCAATGCAATTATCTCACGTCTACAAATGGTTGCGTTTGTAGGTTTGTATGCATTATCAGGAGTGGTCGGTACCATGGCGGCGCAAAATTGGGGTGCTAAAGATTACACTCGGGTTAGGTTGGTATTATCTGAATCGGTGTTATTTGTAGTGATCTATTGTTTGATATCTAGTGCGATGCTTGCAGCGTTAACTTACCCAATTATTTATGTATTTCAAGCCAGTGATCAGGCAGCACAATTGATTAAAGTATTTACCTTTGGTTTGAGCCTGGCCTTTATTTTTAATGGAATCACCTTTGCCACTAATTCACTTTTTAACAACCTAGGGGCAGCCAAAACTTCAGCGGTATTTAATATTGCAAAAGCCACGATATTTACAATTCCATTTGTTTGGGTAGGGGCGAAAATTGCAGATGCACCAGGCTTAATGATTGGCCAGGGTATTGGTGCAGTGATTGTTGCTTTAATGGGTTGGTACTGGTGTAAACGTTGGATTAATAAGTTAGAGCAACAAGGTTAAGTTTTAAAATATAACCAAATAAAAGCGGCAGTGAATTGGATTTAATCCTAATTACAGCCTCCTCTTTACCCCTGTCAAACAAAAACAAAACAGCTTCAATTGCAATAAATTCAAACTACTGGTTCCACGTGGAACAGCCGGCCCAGTAGTGATGCCGTTTGTGGGGGTGAGGTGTGATTTATAGTTGTTTCTGTTTTTGACTTTTTAGAGGTTAAGTCTGGAAA
>JALJPK010000017.1 GCA_022968985.1 Pseudomonadales bacterium
TTTTTAAATTCCTAAAATCTAATTCAATATTCCATCGCCTTTTGTATATCTCATTTATTTTTTCTGATGGATATTCGCTAATATCATTATAAGAAGTAACCAGTATTTTATGCTTTTCTTTTAATTCACGAACCTTAATTATTTTGGGTATGCCTTCATATTTTTCAACACACATCCAATCTGGTCTTTTGGGTTTTTTATATTCAATTATATGATCGTCTTTACCTAGATTTTCCCCAACTGAAAAATCAGTTTTTTTACTGCGCTGTCCATTCTGCTGGAATACAAAATCGATATCGTTGCGTTGGAAGTGCTCAATCAACCAAAAGCTACTATATAAGGCATCTCCGACAATTAAGTCACCTGATTGAAATGTGCCTAATAACTTTCTTAGCATATGATGTTCGCTTGCACCTTTACCTTTAAATGGCGCTATTTCTGCATTTATTGCAACACCACTTTCAAGACAAAACACCCCTAATGCTCGACAAATTGGGAAGCCTAAACCTTCTGCTTGTGCTTTTTGTTGTGGGTATTTTGTTTGGTTTTTTTCTGTGTCAGGAAGAGAGAAAGTCGTACCATCAATTAAGTAAATATTACCCTTAACATCGTACTCTTTGTCTAAATTAGATTTTACTTCCATGCTCGTGTGCTTTGTTAATGCTTGAATCATTTCGATGGGAAGTTTTTGACGACTTCGACAATATGAACCCGTGTCGTTACTCACTTTTTTTTTAAATTTATGTTTATTTTCGATTATAAAATTATTAACTGCATTTGTGCAGGAGCTAACTGGACTTAATGCTTGTTTCAAAAAAAGTGACAAGGTAATTTTCGGAGTGAAAATACGTTTTCTATATTCGGGTGAGAACTTCTCAATGATAGGTTTAATATTTGAATCGCTAAGGATGTCGATAAAGTTAAAATCATCAATTTTTTTAAGAGTGTTTTGGGTGGAATTAGTGTTAGAATACTTCATCAGCTAGGTCTTATAGTATAGGTTTGTGGTGAATCTATTATACTATATTTCCTAGCTGTCCTATATTTATAATGGACTCAACTATAGCTTAATGCAGTGCCATTCGGGTCAGGCCTTTAGTTTGACATGGACACGCATAATATCCAAATAGAGCAAGCTCTCACCCACTTTTGGCATTCATCTTGGATGTAAGATACAAAAATAAACATGTAACTTTTTTATATCGATAATTACTCCTGCATTACCTTTATATACTACATACATATTAAACCAAAAAGAACACCCACTTTTGATAGTTGAGAGGGTAAGACGGTAAGACACGGCAAGCCACGACCTACAAAAACCTAAATCCAAATCCAAGGGTCATTCAATTTTTCATTTCCAATTTATTCAAACACAGAGTAAAAATAAACAAAGCCGTTTTACAACAACTCTACCCTCTTGAATTTAAAGCGATAAACTATAACGCTTAATTTAATAAATCATTCAAACCAATAATATTACTGCCTTTGCTTTTATAATAACTTAGCATTTCGTTTATCTTCTTTTTATCATAACTTGTAATACAATCTGACAGTACATCAACGCCATAATTTTTTTTGCGTAAGTTATAACAAGTTGATTTAACACAAATAGCCGCATCTGCGCCTGTCAGGTAGAAATGTTCTATTTTATTTTCATCAATAAAGTCTGTAAATTCTTCACTGGTTAATGCGTTGGTTTTATATTTTGTGAAAATATTGTTTGATTTTACTTTTAAGTCTGAAACCAATTGCGCCCCAGTTGTATTGGGTTTAAACGTTCTTGTACCGGCTGATAAATTCTCATGTTTGATATAAACAACATGAATCTTATTATCAACGGCCAAATCAATGGCTTGATTGATATTATCAATAATATCTTTGTAATTCTTTGTTATGTCATTTTGAATATCGATTATTACTAAGGCTTTGTTTTGCATGGTTTAATCTCCTGCTAGATTGAATTATTTAATAATAACTGCAATTGTTGACAACAGTATGGCAACAATCGAGTACAGTCATATAATTTTTTTAGGCGGCTATTTATATGAGACTTTTTAGATGAGACTGTATTAGATGAAACTCTTTAGATGAGACTTTTAGATGAGACTGTATTAGATGAGGTTTTTTAGATGAAAATTGATCGGCTTATTAGCATTATTATGATTCTTCTTGATAAGAAACGAATAGGCGCACAAACGTTAGCAGATATGTTTGAAGTTTCACCACGCACTATCTATCGCGACATTGACACAATCAACATCGCGGGTATTCCTATTCGTTCTACACCGGGCGTGGATGGAGGCTTTGAGATCATGCAACAATACAAGATTGATAAAAAGGTTTTTTCAAGTGCCGACTTATCCGCTATTTTGATGGGGCTGACTAGTTTGTCTGACATGATAGGAAGTGATGAGCTTGTTAATGCCCTTGCAAAAGTTAAGAGTTTTATCCCCACAGACAAAACAAAAGAAATAGAATTAAAAGCTAATCAAATATTGATCGATTTAAATCCGTGGATGGGTAATAGGCACATCCAACCCTATTTAGAAATGATCAAAACCGCGTTACGACAAAGCAAATTGCTTTCATTTGATTATGCAGATGTTTACGGAAATAAAAGCGCACGAACAACGGAGCCCTATCAGCTTGTATTAAAAAATAGTCATTGGTATTGGCAAGGTTATTGTCATAAAAGAAATGATTATCGTTTATTTAAACTAGCGCGCACTTCAAATTTACAAATAATAGAGCAATCTTTTATTCCACGAGACTATCAAAAACCGCAGTTAGAATTTAATGATATTTTAGAAACGCTACAAAACGATATCAAACTGCGTATTCATAAATCGGTTAAACAGCGAGTACTTGATTATTGTAGTTACGAACAATTTTCAGCAGACGGCGATGATTATTATATTGTTAGTTTTCCTTTTATAGAAAACGATTATTACTATAATATACTTTTCAGTTTTGGGGATAAATGCGAGTGTTTAGAGCCGTTACATATCCGCAAAGAAATGAAACGTAGAATACAAAATATTTCGGCTTTGTATGATGGGAAATAAAAGTTGAAAAATAGAAGTCATTCGTTGATGCGGTAGGTCATTTATTAGTGACATAAAAAGGCCAGTAAATTAGTGGCCTGAGTGTTTTGGGATTAGCAATACCGATCAAATATCGATCAACTTACTCTGAGCCTTAGATCCTTTTTTGCGACCATTTTTGAATCGGTGATTCAATTAAATAATAAGATATTGACGCAATAATATAAGAAAAAACTAACGTCAACACTACTGCCCAAGCAAATACATCCAAATTTTCTGTCTGAAAAACATTAAACTCCTTAAAAACATAATGCTGTAATAATGAAATCACTAAAAAGTGCCAGATGTACAATCCAAATGATATTTTTGCTGTAAATACAAAAAGGCGATTATCTAATATCTTTCCAACCCAAGTTGTAAAGGGTAAACATACAAGCGTAACGGCAATTAATATTGGAAAAAACGGCCAATGATAAGGTATTTCAAAAAACGACCAGCCATTTTGAGAATACACGTACATGCCATAAAACAGCCAATTAATGAAAATAAATATATCAAAATCTTTACTGGCCTTTTGTTTTTTATGAACCAAATACACCATTAAAGCTGAACCTACAATACCAAAGAAAAAATGAGAAAATAGACTTATAACGTTATATCCTGGCATCCAATACCTAGCCCCGCCTATTAATCCATATTGCCATCCTACTGATTTATCTGATAACGGCATGTAAAAATAAATAATAACGTGAATTAATAAAGTAAGAAAAAAGATAAATACTAAGTAGTACAAAGCATCAGTGAATTTTCTGCTTTTTAATACTCGAAACAAAACAAGCATAACCACAAATAAAATAACATAGGAAAATACTTCAAAACCTATAGACCATAAAGGGCCATTAATCTCAGTGGGAAAGAATGTAACAGGATGAAATTCATTTACAAAAAATAAACCAGTGAGATAACGAATAATAAGCTGAGAATTTAACTCAAAATTAAATACTGTAAAAGCCAATATAAAGGACACCGTTAAACTTATGTAAAACGCAGGCGCGATACGGGCAAATCGTCTTAAAAAATAAACGCCTACTTTCGGCATGGGTTGTTTATTAATAAAGGCTTTCCAAAATGGATAAGACAATAAGGCACCACTGAGCACAAAAAACACACTCACACCCACTGAACCTGAAATTAAAAATTTGATAATTGGCGACAACCACTCTGGTGTATATTCTGGACTCATACGCTGAGCTAAATGATGAAATATCACCATCAAACAAGCCAATGCTCTTATGCCATCAAACCCAACTAATCGTTGCATAATATTTACTCTTGAGAAATTAAATCAGCATTAATAAATTTAATGATAAATCCAGAAATAGAGGCTAAAAATAAGATAGGCACAAACACCAATATGTCATTTAAAAATGTAATAGGACTTGCAGCACCAATTGTTATAGGTTGAGACTGAACTGAATGGGCAAGCACTCTTAAACTTTCATCACCGACAAAATAAAGGCTTAATTCGTAACTGTTCCAAATTCCAGAAAATTGAATTAAAGCAATAATTGCGATCACTGGAAATAAAATAGGTAAAATTAAAACAAAAAATATCCTTCTTTCAGTCGCCCCTTCAATTCTGGCGGCTTCCAACATCTCTTTATTCACCACACTTTCAATAAATTGTTTGATCACAAACACTCCAAATGCAGGTATCAAAAATGGTACGGTAGTCACTAATGTTCGGTTAATAAAAAAAGAGACTACCGGTATATCAGCAATAAATGACAAATAATCTTCGGCGAGCTTTAACGTTAAAAACATCGGTATTAAATTCACAATAAAAGGAATCATCATAATAATCACCAACAAAAACATGATTGTAATTTTAAAACGAAATTCATAAACCGCTAGAGGGTAAGCGGTTAACGTCGCCAAAAAACACCCAACAAATGTACCAATGAAGGTGATTTTTAAACTGATCCATATATTAATATAATTGTCTTTTATGCTTTGCAATAAATAATAGGTTTCACCCCATTCATTCCAATCTAAGAACGGTGCCAAGAAATGAGATAAAGGCCTGACCAACAAGTACGCGATATACAACATAAATATTGTGACGTATATTTTGGCAAGTCCCGTTTTTAATAAATAATTCATTTTTCTTCTCTTACATTTGATAGTCTTGAGTTTGACAGTCTCGGGTTTAATGATCTTGCGTTTGATAGCTCCTGGTTTGATAGTCTCGCGCTGAATGGCCTCGCCATAAACGATCTCACTTTTTTATATAAGAAAATAAAAAATATAATCAACATCAAATAATATATGTACGTCCAAGTAAAGGCAGCTGAAATCCCCATATCACCCACAAACCATAAATTATCAATGACAAAATTAATACCACGAGCGCTGCCAATTAACATCACAATGGACAATACAAACATCATTATTATCATTTTTTTCATATAGTTAAATTCAATTTTGTAGAATATAAGAAAAATTGATGCACCGTCTAACTGCGCAGCTTCAATGATATTTTTGGGTACACTCTTTAACACCATGTAATACACAATGGTGAAAAAACCAACCAATTGATATATTGAAATTAAAGCGTCGTAGTACGAAAGGGAAACCCAGTTTTCTTTAAAGTATTTTAAATTGCCACTTGCGTCCCTAAAAATATCAAGAGAAAACTCAATGGCCATATCCGATACAACATAAGGGGTTATGAACGCAAGAATGATCCAAGCTTGTGTGCTTTTTAAACAATAACTGATCATTTTTGCAAAAAACAATGCCAATGGGTGAATCACCATAACACTTAAGCTCACATACAATAATACAGAAGACATCGCCTGTTTTATTCCGGGCTCGGTATAAAGCAGAGTATAATTTTCAATACCAACAAATTTAATGTTCTCACTTTTAAATTCAGTCATTAAATACCAGTAGTTAAAAGACATGTACAAACCAATTAAATACGGCACTAAATTAATTAATATAAACACAATAAAAAAGGGGATTAAAAATTTATACGCACTGATTTGATTTCTTTTATTAAATGACTTCATTGTTACTTACCTTGATTTTCACAAACATCAAAAGTCTCGACAAGAGACTCCAATGCGGGTGGGGTATTGTATACTGATAGAGTCTAACCGCTAGCTAACTTTAATCGTAAATTTTTATCGTTTGCATAATCTAAAGAGCCACAACGTTTCATCCACCAATCGCTAGGCAACCTTGCTGAAAAATCAGACTGAGTTTCACCTTTGTTTTTTCGATATATTAACGGCATCAATTTTTTAAGTTCAGAGCTAGGTTGCCATATCATAATAAAAGCATCCACAACATACACTTCATTTAAATATTTTAATTCCATAAAAGTGCTGTTATCGGTATCTTCTATTAATATTTGTTTAAATGAGACTGCATTATTATTGAAACGGGGCAGCTGAAAACTGATATCATCCACTGCATGAGCGAGTATTAAGGTTTTTTTTATATTTAAAGGAATAATATTTTTTTCATTTCTCATCTATACAATCGATGACTTAACAATTTGATTGGCGCTAGTTTTATGATATTAATTCATAATCTCGTATTGTTGTTTACTGGTTACATTCAAATTGTGTTCAAATAAACCCAGATATTTTTTAACAGTTAATATTCTTCTAACGGCGTCATTTATTCGCTCTAACTTTATTTTATTAGAATTTACTAACTCTGCGGTATCATTAATAAAACGTCGAAGTTCTTCCAATTCAACGTCTTCATCAAATACAATCACATCGACACCTAAATTAATTAATTTTTGACACAAAGCTGACCAACAATTTTCATCGCTTTTATTTTTATTTTCATCCCCATTAATTATGTATTGTGTTAACTCACTATCGACGATAATTAATCCTTCGTAGCCCATCCACTTTTTTAATACCGATACTGTATTATATTTTAATTTTGACTTAGGTATTTCACTTACACTTATATGAACACTTAAAGAACCTGCATTTAATTGATAAATAAGCTCATTATAATATGGATGGAATTTAGGTAATAATTCCAAATTCATTCCTAGGCTATTTAACAGATTTTTTTCTTTTAATAATCCTTGGTTATACATTTTATTATGTTGATTATTGATGTTTTTATTTGATGAATAATAAGCATTAGAATATTGGATGCAATTAATCCCTGAACTTAACAGCTGCTGAGCAACCGCTAGCCCTAACTCATAAGTTAAGTCATCATTATTGGCCGAATTCACAGCCGTATCATTGGCAAACAAAACAGCATCTGAATCCAGATGATTTGCTGTATTTATTTTGGCACAAACAAATGGGGGGATATAAGGCAATATAATGTCTTGGGAGTGTGTTTTTAAATTTGCTATTAATTGTTGATGATCTTTAACCAACGATTTTGCCGATACACTTTTACTGGCATTTTTTATATAGACATCACTAATATTTAAAGTCTTAAAACCAGTTTTATAGGTACTTGAAAAAGGCACTCGAATCATTTGGGCAATTTTTTGCTCAAGGCTCATACTTTCCATCAAAGTGGAAATTTCATTAAGCTGGTTTTGTGTTAGATCGATTACTTTGGATAATTTAGGCCACTGATTCACATTATATATGTTGAGATTTTTTTTCAGAAGCAATCGATCTTTTTCTGAAACGTATTTTCTTTGAAACTGCTTTTGATGTTGCAACTGATTAATGCAAAAAATCAATACAATACAGACCAGACTCAGGCTCAGCATATTTTTTTTAAATGAAAACGTCTTTATTCGTAACATAATATTCCTAACATCAAATGATGTTTAACCTTATAAACTTAGGATTTTGTCTAAAAC
Organism: Pseudomonadales bacterium; assembly: GCA_022968985.1. Lineage (GTDB taxonomy): Bacteria > Pseudomonadota > Gammaproteobacteria > Pseudomonadales > Natronospirillaceae > Marinicellulosiphila. The sequence continues at coordinate 7,912 of JALJPK010000017.1, forward strand.
TGTTTATTTAAATTTGGCAATTTACTTAGCTTGATGTGCCTGTATACACCTTTAATACTAAATTTTTCTCTATTTAATCTTTTTTTGGGAATTCAGAGGGTTGTGTCTAGCGTCTTGACTAGACGACCAGAAAACAAGGCAATGGACTCGCACTAGCCTGTCACAAATACTCAGTAATCAATCAAAGCCCAAGACCGCCCTCAAAAAACACAAGATAAAGTCTATTGCTTGATCTTGCAAGACCCAATTTTCATTTAAAAATCAAAAATATACGAAAGTGATCGGTCGCTTACTTTTGAGTGCTTTTTTGGTTAAAGATTGTAAAAATCAAGCAGAAAAAACTTTATTTAACTAATGACAATTAAGTTTAATTTTTAGCTAAAAAAACGATAGAAAGATAGCGAAGCTAAAATCCAGAAGTGACACCCACTTTAGATTCCAATTTCTAATGAGTAAGTACGTTTTACTCTTTCGCAATAATTTCAACTTTATTTTGATCTCGATAAAACAGATTATAAGTATCAAACGGGTATATTTTTGCATCTTCTGTCACAAAATGAACACAGCTTCGTTTAACCGAAGTGGTGCAAAAATCTTCGGCATCCATAAATGACATAATCACCACTCTAAATACATTTTCATAAGTCATAGTGGGTAATGCAAATTTAGGTAAACAACACAGCAGTGTTTTTAATTTCTCGGAGGCTAAATACGATATTGAATCAAGGGACAATACATCTTTTAATGCTGACAATAATTGTGGATTCTTTTCCATTGATACTGAGTTATTAACTCCGGCTAATAATATATCTTTAGGTATTAATCCTGAAACAGGTGTGAATTTATTAGGTTGTTTGATTGCATAACCAATACAAATATTTTCTGGATGACAAGGTAATGGCAACATATCCGCATCAGTAAATCCGTTTTTACCATTGATAATTCTTTTACGTATTTCAGATAAGGTGGTTCTTGATTTATTATTCGGCCCACGCCCTGCTTTTTGCATCGGTTGAAACGTCACTCCACGAATACATTGATAGGTTTTAGCAAACTCAATAATGTCGTCAATTTCATCATCGTTTTCACCTTGGATAACGGTGCAAACTAATGTGGTTGAAATATTATGTTTCTCTAAGTTCTCCAATGCCTTTATACGTATTTTACGCGCATCGATACCACGTATTTTTTTTAGCACTTCTTTTTTAAACGAATCAAATTGCAGGTAAATTTCAAAACCGGGCTGGTATTGTTTAAGCTGTTTAACAAACTCTTCGTCTTGACTGATTTTAATGCCATTAGTATTCACCATTAAATGACGAACCGGAGATTGTTTTATAAGTTCTAAAATATCAAAAAATTGAGGGTGTAATGTAGGTTCACCACCAGAGAGTTGCACAAGATCAGGTTCAGACTCGCTGGCTATTAAAGTGTCTAACATCACTTGAATATTAGCCATGGTTTTAATATTTGATTTTTGTGGAGACGAATCCGCATAACAGACAGGGCAAGTCATATTACATTCGTCAATGATATCAAAAATGGCTAAACAACTGTGTTGTTCATGGTCAGGGCATAATCCACAATCATAAGGGCAGCCTTTGTTTATAGGTGTCTGAAATACTTCAGGCAAGTCACCTGGTTTAATGTATTCTTTACAACGTTTGTAATATTCAATGTCTGTAGACACTAATACTTTTTGCACACCATGTTTTAAACAACGTTTTTGATAATATACATTATCGTTTTGAAATATAATTTTAGCAGGCACTAATTCTAAACAATGTATGCATAACGATTGAGTTTGCCCATAAAAAATATAAGGGCGAGATTTTCTTTTATGCTCAGTTTTGGATAGCGTTTTAGGTTGTATCGTATTAATTGCTGTTTTGTTTGCTGTTTTGTTTATAGTCTCACTCATGAACATTCCTTAATCGTTGATTAACGATCATTATCACTGCGTACAGCATTAAAAATAAAGTTAAAAAATGGAAAACATTAAAGCTGCCAATAATTAAATGATAAGGTTTTAAAAATTCCCAACCAAATCGTTGTGCCCCATAAAACAGACAAAATAAATAAAAACCATATGATAATACAAAGGGTTTTTTCACTTTTAATAAAATCATAAAAAACATCGAAAATACTAACAGAGAAAACGACTCATAAAGCTGAACAGGGTGACGATTAACCCCGTCACCAAAATCAACTGCAAATACAACGTTGCTTTGAATACCATAAGTAAAATCATCAAGCCCTGCAAAAAAACAACCCAAACGACCCAGAGCAATACTTAAAGACAAACCCAATACATAAAGCGCACCGGTGGATTGTTGAATAAAACTAAAACGTTTGTATATTTCAATGGCAATGATGGCACCCACAAGCGCACCTACTACCGACTTAGCAATATGAATATCTGCAGAGAGCCAGCTATTTAAAGTGCCAAACAAAAAACTGCCGATTACAAGACCAAGAACAGCACTCAAAATATAATAAGGCTCTTTGCCTTGAGTGACTTGAGCTGTAAAAAAAGGCATGTTTTTTTTAAGATAAAATGTGATCAAAAAACCAACAAGATAGGATAACAGGTCAAATAATAAATGAATCAAGTTATTCGAACCGTCATTAACACAGGTATACAACCTGCAAATTGTACAAATGAGATTAGAATTGGAGAGGTTAAAATCCACGCGGCGCTATATTTTTTAATATTTTGAAATGAATGTATGCAATAGAATAAGTTAAACATAATAAATAACAGACTAACAATAAAACCAAATGACATCCCGTCATTTAATAGGCTAAATCTATTATTATTGATATTATTAAAAATATTATAACCTGAAATAAACAATCCAAATCCCACATACAAGTTGATGGGAATAAAAATTATAAAACCTATAATCCAAAACATTAGATTATTATTTTTAGTTTCTGTTTTATTTTTATTAGTCATAAAATATCGAATTATATAGTTAAGGGTTAATGTAAATTGATTGAAGCTAATACAGGTATACATCCGACAAATTCAATAAATGAAAATAGTATGGGTAGTGTCAGATACCAGATACCTTTATATTTTTCTAAATTGCGTAATGAATAAATGATATAAGACAAATTAAATATCATAAATATAACATTGACAAAAAATCCAATTATCATTGCATCATTAAATAAATCAAATTTGTCATATTTAATATCTCTGATCACTGCATCACCTGAAAACAATAAACCTGCACCGACAAATAGATTGATAGGTATAAAAAGTAACAATCCAAATATCCAATATGCTTGTTTAGACTTTCTTGTTTCTTTTTGATCACTCATGGGTGAATCCTTAATGAAATTAACTTAACACAAATGGAATACAACCTGTCAATTCAACTAATGAAATTAAAATGGGTAATATCAAATACCATGTCTTTGTATTTTTTTAAATAGATAACACTGCATATTACATATGAAACATTACACATAATAAAAACGAATATTATTAAAACAGATAAAAATCATGTAATTTAATAGAAGTAATATCACCAGACAACAGAGGATGAAAAACTGAATCTTCAAGCCTTTTTAGCCAAAAAACTAACAACCCATTAACTGAAATTAATAAAAAAAAACCAAATACCCAACACCCTAAAGGCAATCTTCTAATTATTGTTGTTTGTCCATTAATAGTCCAAAGGGGGTTTTAGAGGACCCATTATAAATAGATCAAAGACACTTAGCACGCAGAATATATAAAAGTGTGAGGTAATACATAGAGTATTTAATCACAGCGTTCTATATTAAAGTAATCTGCTTTATATGCTGTTCGATTTTTCAGGAAAACAAACTAACTTTTGATGGTTGAAGTGGCCATATATTTTGATCCAATGAAATTCGCTATACCTACATATATGTAAGGGAAATCACGAGCCACATTACACTACCCAACCTCGATTCAAAAAAAATGACAAAAGGGACATCCACTTTTGTTATATTCGTTGACGCGGCAAGCCACGACCTACATAACTACCATTTTAAATCGACACTCATACCAGCCTTTTAAAACCAAAAAAATAAAACCATAATGGACACCCACTTTTGTTATATTCGTTGACGCGGCAAGCCACGACCTACATAACTAGCGTTTTAATCCGACACTCATACCGGCCTTTTAAAACCAAAAAAATAAAACCAAAATGGACACCCACTTTTGTTATATTCGTTGACGCGGCAAGCCACGACCCACATAACTACCGTTCTAATTTGACACTCAGACTAGCCTTTTAAACCCAAAAAAAAGAGCGACACTTTCGTATCACTCTACTTTTTTTAGGTTATTTTTACTTTTTCAGGTTACTTTTACTTTTCCAGATTGTTTTTACTTTTTTTAGATTAGCTATAAAGTATGTTTAAACTATCAAAAAAATTATAACGCCATTCGTGCTGCCAAATCTGCTGCAACCTGCTCTAATGCTTCATCAATATCTCGACCGTCATCTAATACATCTCTAAGTGCATTTAATGTTAAGGTTTCGGCAATATTATCGTAAGCACCCGGAGTGACTGGTTCAATTTTTTCTGCAATTTCTGCAAATAAAACACGGGCAGCTTGACCATTTAAGAAGTCAATTGGCTCTTCAAACAAACTTTGTGAATAGGTGTTTGTATTGGCTGGAAACATTGCCCAGTTTTCAAATGCGTTTAACTGAGCATCGGCGCTGATCATGTATTCAATCACCCCCCAAGCTAGGTCTTTGTTTGCAACTGACTGCGTAGGTATAGCTGCAAATGTGCCGCCCCAAGCGCCATAAATGCCATTGGGCAAGTTGGATGCGCCCCATAATCCTGCTGTGTCTGGTGCGATCCAGCCCTGTAAATGGCCTAACATCCAAGCACCTTGAATCTCCATGGCAAAAGCACCATTTCTGAATCCGCTGTACCATTTGTCATTCCACATTCCGGTATCGGCGTCTAAGCCTTCATCTCTTAAACGTTTGGCTAATTTAAATGCATCTTTAAAACGATCACTCTCTACTAAGATTTCATTATTTGGCCCGGTATACACTCCATCACCTGCATCAACATTTGAGTAATATAACGCTCTTGCAATACCATCCGCGTTGGATACTAAAAATATTCCGTGCTCATCACGCAGTGTTTCACCATAGGTTATCCATGAGTCAAATGAGACCATCACTGTGTCAATATCAAACCCTAAATCTTCCATATAATCACGACGATAAAATGCCACCCCCGGACCTAAATCAACAGGAATAGCCAATTGTTGACCCTGTGCATTTTGACCTTGAGCAACCGCGTAAGCAACCATGTCATCTTTATAGGGAGCAAATTGAGCTGTTAAATCTAATAATGCATCACTTTGGTTAAAGCCACCCACCATACCTGTATCGATTAATTCAATATCAGCTGCACCGGCATTATTACTTAAAGTAAGTCGTAATTTATTGTGGTGCGTGCCCCAATTATTAGGCTCGTGGTAATATTCAGTGGAAGTTTGCAAAGTAATATCATCGTAGAACTCATCAAAATAGTTGCCGTAATCCCCGTAAGTATTGATATGAATTGTTTTGTTAAAAATAACACTTAATTCACTTAGTCCGACTGTTAAATCATTTACGTTTTGGTTTGAATCAATTAAATCACTGATAACGATAATTTCAGCCTGGGTGATATAGCCATTTGCCTGAATAATTGTTGCAACTTGATTACTAATATCGGTCAGCTGATCAATCATTTGAAAAGACAAATAGGCCAATAGTTCTAGCTGTTTTTCTGGGTATTTTGAAATGATGGCATTATTAGATTCAATCGAGTCATAAGCTTGGCCTAACTCAAGCGAAATAATATGTGTTACCGCATTAAATTGAGCTTGATCTTCAGATGGTGCCAGCCCTGAAGTTAAGTCGTTATAACTGGAATCAGTAAGGTTCATTAACTCTAATAACATCACTTGTGTATCGTATTGCGATTTTTCAGGAAACTTAAGCATGTACGCTCTTATTAATGAACTCATAGGTGAAAGTTTAGTAAAATCAGCAACTGGTGCGGTTAATACTAACTCGTAACCAAAGGAGTCAACACTACCGAACATTGTTGCAGTCGCTGGTATTTGTGCAATGATCGGGTAATTATTCAAAGCCAATTGTTTACCATCACTTAAGGTTGATGATCTGATTGTAAATAATCCATTTTCGGCAGTTGTGCTTGAAAATTCAGAATCGTCACATTTACCATTTTCGTTTTCATCGATACATATAGTTGCACCACCTATGTAGTCATTAATAAATAACTCACCCGCGGCCAATTGCACACCTGTATCAATACCGTCAAAATCAAGTGTAATGTTTGCTGCATTTTCAACATTTGAAAAAAGCGTAAATCCGTAATCGCCTGCTGTATTAATAACAGCAGAATCAACCGTAATGTAATAAGTGCCCGCTGTTAAAAATGCACCTAAAGGTGTTTTATTTGGACGAGACATTGAATTATCAATTACTTCTTGTTCACTATTAAGGATGTAGAAATTTGCATTAGTTTCAGAGTTGGGTTCAATTAAAAATTTAGCGTCTTGTAATACGTCTAATTTATAAAAATCATTACCGGGGTCGGTTGGATTAATTTCACCAGAGTTTAACCAAGTACCTGAAATATTAGCGATTTCATTATCGATGCCCTGAGAGCCAAAGTCATAAGTGATATTTTGCCAGCTGGTGTGCTCACTCTCGTTTCGAATAAATAACTCAAGCCAATATTCACCTACATAATTATAATCGTTTGTATTTATTGATGTTTCATTACTGATAAATGTGTAATCACTAGCAATATAAATATTCCAATAAAGTTCTAAACTTTCATTATGCGGATCCGTTGACTCTGACATAAGTAAATTGCCATCTTCAGCAATTTTTGCAGTCAGCACAGGTGTACCATCATCATTACCAGCGCGATCAAGGGTTACTTGAATTGAATTAGCTACAGATGAATCCACAGTTAACTCAAAGTCATCGTTAACTTCAAATTGTGTTGTGGCTGCCACTATAAAATAGTTACCAGCCACTAAATTTAAGCTGATTTGAGAGTTTGTATTACTTAAAGATTGATCGTTGTTTTCTTTAATCACTTCAAGTGTTTGCGTATTTAATACATACAGTACGGTATCAGAGCCTGACGATAATGAGATTGTTATTTCAGAATCATTTTTTACTTCTAATAAATATTGGCTATTACCTAAATAATTTGGGTAAGTACCACTTGAATTAATCCAACGCCCATCAATTAATACCGATGTTTTCCAAGCTGAGGTGCTGGATTGTGTTGCTGTATTAGTATCCGTTCCATTACCAGTTCCAGTATCTTTACAAGATGTGAGTGTCAATATTGATGACAATAAAACCACACCTGAGTATTTAAATAGATTCATAGTTATCTCTTTTTATTGTGTTTTAATTTATTTATTGATAGTTGATAGTTTTAATAAGGCAGGTGTCTGTCACTTTTATCCAGTGTCGATCCTAAAAGTACATATCATCCCTATTAGTATTGTTTTTATAATAACAAAAAAAAAGACATTCAAATAGCCCCTTAAACCGTGGATTTAAACCTCCGACTCAACTCCCCTATTCAAACCATTAGGGCTAATGGCATCAGATAAACTTCCTTCCTCAGCCACTCCCTTAACACCAGATTCAAACCATTAGAGCTAATGGCATCAGATAAGCTTCCCTCTTTATTTTTCTCCTACTATTCTCGATCCCCAAAAAAAATTCAAACACCCTATTCAAGCCATTAGGGTTAATAGCATCAGATAAACTTCTTTCCTTATTTTGCTCCTACTATTCTCGATTCACCCCCGATCCAAACCATTATGGCTAATAGCATCAGATAAACCTTAGTTCCTCAGACTTTCCCCTTATTGTTCTTTTCCTATTCCCAATTCAAACCATTAGGGTTAATGGCATCAGATAAACTTCCTTCCTTATTTTGCTCCTACTATTCTCGCTCCCCCAAAAAAATTCAAACACCCGATTCAAACCACTCACAAATAAAATCAATAAACAATCGGCAACGTTGTGACAAAAATCGATTTTTTGGATATACCGCATAAGCAAACATTTGTGGATAACGATACTGACTTAACACGGGTATTAATGTATTTGCTTTTAACTCTTGATGAATTAAAAAAGTAGGTAAATAAACTAACCCTTTTGAATTAAGTGCCATCTGTTTTAAAAACTCACCATTGTTTGAACTCATTTTTGGATTTAATACAATGCTTTGTTGTTTGTTGTTTTCATCAATTATATTTATGTGGCTGCTTTTATTGGTTAATTGACTGGTCGAATTGGAGTCAAACTTTAAAAATGAATGAGCCTCTAAGTCTTGATAGTGTTTTATTGTTTTATGTGTTTTTAAATATTTAGGACTGGCACATATTACATGTTCGATTGCTGTAATTTGCCTAGCTTGATAACTGGAGTCTTGTAGTTTGCCGATACGAATGGCTAACTCAAACCCTTGTTCGATTAAGTCGATCTTACCTTCTGAAAAATCGATTTGAAATTTCAGCTCTGGATGTAAATTTGAAAACTCGTTAATGGCGGCATTTAAATGGGTCACCCCAAATGCAATAGGTGCGGTAAATTTAAAAACACCGGTTAACGCAGCATTGTTATTACTTGTTTGTGCGTCGATACAGTTAACATCATCTAATAAGGTGACGCAGCGTAAATAATAGTTTCGCCCTATATCAGTTAAACTTGAGGTGCGGGTACTACGTGTAAGTAACGAAACCCCTAAGCGTTTTTCTAATTCGTTTAAGCGTCTGCTCACCGCTGATTTTGCAATATTAAGTTGCTCTGCTGCCTTACTGATGCTGCCAGCGTCGACTATTCGCACGAATATTGCCATTTCTTCAAGTTGACCCATGTTTGATTTCTACCTATCTCTTTTGGCTATGTTTTAAATTGTTGTTGCAGCTAGAAGCTACCCTTATATTTTCAGTGGATTACGATTACTGCAACACAATTTTAAAACATAGCTATTTAATATTAAGTTATTTGTCGTTTTTGTTGATGCTGCTGATACTGTTAACAACATCTATTCAACAGAATTTCAACTGAATTGATTGCCATTTCTTCAAGTTGACCCGTTTTTGATGTCTACCACCTCTTTTGGCTATGTTTTAAATTGTTGTGCAGCTAGATACTACCCGTGTATTTTCAGTGGCTTACAAATACTGCAACACAATTTTATAACATAGCCATTTAATATTTAATTGTATGCTGATGTGCCAGCACAACTATTCAATTGAAAAATTGCCATTTCTTCAAGTTGATCCATGTTTGATTTCCACCTATCTCTTTTGGCTATGTTTTAAATTGTTGTTGCTGCTAGAAACTACCCTTGTATTTTCAGTGGATTAGATACAGTTGATGTAGTGTTTTATCCCTTTGCAGTCACTTCTCTACACTATAGGGCTCAAGTCGAATAGGGCTCAAGTCAAATGTTGTTTGTTTTCAAGGAGTTACAGAGGCTGCAACACAATTTTAAAACATAGCTCGTTACTGCACTGCAAAACTGTCTCTGAAAACGATTGTTATCTACCGTGCAACCATCATTGTTCTAATTTTTAGAACTATCATTTCTAATTTAGCACCTTTATTCTTTTATTCACAACAACTAAACTTATTTAACTGAGCTAAAGAAGTGTTTTATAACCATTCGCACCATTCGCACCCTTTACAACTTGGCAACCATCCATACAACACAACTGCTTTATCTGGAGGTAAAAATGAACAACTATCAAATCGATGTCAATTCTCATTTAACAGAAAACCATAACTTTCAAACAAATAATTTGTATTCAACATTAGTTAATACACAACTTAAACAAGACAGTTTTTATCATCCTAATATTGGTGGTCGCACCCAACATGGTATGGCGAACCATTTTCCAATGACCATTCAGTCTATGGCGAATATTGGTGCCAATGATCAACAGATTTTAGATTTTATGGCACGTTGGCAACAACCACGCAGTTTAATATTACAAGACAATCAGTTAAAAGATAACTTATTAATTAACGAAAAAAACTGGTTTGAGTTTATTGGGAAAGCCCATTATTTAATTCAGTTTAAACGAGTATTTTTTGACAAACTGGAAAAAGAAAATTCAATAGAAAATACACAGAAGGTAATTTTAGAAAGCTTAGATAAAATGAAATACGGCATTGCGATGGGTTTATTTCATCCATTTATTCGATTAAGTTTTGCTATACAACATCAAGACAACGGTTTAATTGCCGATGCGTTAGCGTACATGGCGATTCGTTATAAAGATTTATATAACAAACAGTCGATCGAGCTTGATACACAAAAAGATAATGAGTTTACAAACAAAAATGAAAATGAAATAAGCAGTCAACAAATTTGGGATGATTTTTTAAGTGCTATAAACAAAACGAAATTTTCGACAATCACTCAATTTATTGATCAGTCACGTTCGGGCACAATCCATATCTGTGAACGTTTATGTGCTTTTGATGTTTTACATGATTTATCCCTTAACTTACCCCTTAGCTCATCCCTTAGCTCATCCCTTAGCTCTGGTTATACAATCAATAATTTTAATCTTAAAACAAGATTACAAGAGATCACTGAATTAGCTGGACAGTTATTTTTAACAGAAGAAAGCTTAACTACCATTCATGCTGTTACCGCGACCCAAGCGTTAAGTTATATTGTAAAAGTGCTTTATGACAAAAATACAAACAACCAAGTATTAGTTGATTTAACAAAATTAACTTGGGTGTGGTTGTCGTCATTGTATATTGAAAAAACTCGTCACCAAAACCTATTCAGTGTAAGTGAAGCAGACAATAACAAAGTCAAAAACATTAGCTGGGCTCAAATTAAACAACAAGCTTTAAACAGCAAAGAAGTGCATGTCATTAAACTGACATTTAGCTGTGAATGGTTAGACAATGAATATAAAAATAATACAGGTTCAACAAACTCAATTTATAAAACCTGTGCGCTTAAAAGTGTGAGCCGCTGGTAGGAGGTGACCTGGCTGTTATGCACAACTCAGTGGGTGAATATTTACTTTCAAGAATATTAATAAAATGAGAGCAAGCTCTCACCCACAAACTATAAGTCAGAAATTCAAGGTCCAAAAAAAAATCTGGCTCAACCTTTGCTGTTCAAATTCAACGACCAAAAATCAACCCTAACATTGAGGATTTTCAAAATGGCCCAACCGATCATTGCAGATAATAAACCTAAAAAAGTAGCGCTGGACAAAGGTGAAGAGTATTACTTTTGTGAATGTGGTAAATCGGCTAACCAACCGTTTTGTGATGGTTCACATGCGGGTTCATCTTTTAAACCTAAACGTTTTACAGCTGAAGCCACTGAAGATGCCTATTTGTGTCAGTGTAAACGTTCTGCGAATAAACCATTTTGTGATGGCAGCCATAAACAATTTACCGACGCGATGGTTGGAACGACTGGGCCTGCAGAAAAAGGTAGCTCAACTTTAGACCCGACTTTAGGTTCTGAAGTCATTGCAAAGTCGACAGATAAAAATGCAATGCCTACAGCCAGCGCCACTTTAGAAGAACCAACCGTTGAGTTTATTCATCAATTAGCCAAAGAGGGTTTAAGTAAACTTGGTCACCATGGACCGATGACATCCATGGGGGTACCAAGACACTTATTACCGCACTGGGACGACATCCAAATAATGGTGGCGCAAATGGCGAATAAACCATTATTAGAAGACGTAGCGGTTAACACAAAGGTGATCATAGGGCCTAATGCCAAAAAACCCTTACACTTAGATATTCCATTATTTGTATCCGACATGAGTTTTGGATCGTTATCCCAAGAAGCCAAAATTGCATTAGCCAAAGGCGCACAGTTAGCAGGCACCGGAATATGTTCAGGCGAAGGGGGCATGTTACCTGAAGAACAACAAGCCAACTCACGATACTTTTACGAGTTAGCCAGCGCAAAGTTTGGTTATAAAGAAGAGTTACTTAAAAATGTACAAGCTTTTCATTTTAAAGGTGGACAAGGCGCTAAGACAGGCACAGGTGGGCATTTACCCGCCAGTAAAAACATTGGCAGAATTGCAGAAGTAAGAGGCATAGAAGTTGGCCTCGAAGCTATCTCACCCCCAACGTTTATAGACTTAGTGAGCGCCGAGGATTTTAAAGCGTTTGCAAATCGAGTTCGTGAAGTGACCGGTGGTATTCCGATTGGCTTTAAACTCAGTGCCAATCATATAGAAGAAGACATTCAATTTGCATTAGATGCCAGCGCTGACTACATCATATTAGATGGACGTGGTGGTGGAACAGGCGCCGCACCGGAAATGTTTAGAGACAATATTAGTGTGCCTACTATTGCAGCATTAGCACGAGCTAGAGCGTATTTAGACAAAGTAGGTGCTAGTGACAACGTGACACTAATCATTACAGGTGGCTTACGTTTACCGATGGATTTTGTAAAAGCATTAGCTTTAGGTGCCGACGCCGTGGCAATATCAAATAGCGCCATGCAAGCTATTGGGTGTGTAGCAGCAAGAATGTGTAATACAAATAATTGTCCCTCTGGAGTAGCCACACAAAAAGAAGAATTACGAAAACGATTAGACATTGATAAGTCGGCAACACAATTAAAAAACTTCTTTTTAGCCTCCACCGAGTTAATGCAGGTAATGGCAAGAGCCTGTGGGCACAATGATTTAAATAAATTTGAAAAACGTGATATTGCTACGTGGCATAAAAACATCGCACAACTATCGGGTATTAGTTTCACGGGGTTTGAACAATAAGAAAAAACAGCGATAGGATTTAGTTTTTTGTGGGTGAAAACTTGCTTTCATGTTTATTAAAATAAATGAGAGCAAGCTCTTTTCCACTTTATATTTATGTATAAGACAGACATATAGCCGGTAATTTGTAACGAGCTGCCTTCTCAATTATTTTTGATGTGTTAATAGTATGATGTTTAATGCTTTTAACACGTCATACTCGACTTCTTCTCGTCGGGTATCCAGCGTCTTATTCTTATACTTTCATTGACCCCTTTCCCCCATTTCAATATTCAAGAAAAATAATATTTATCACTGTCTAGTTTAAACTTAATTTATCTTCAAATTTAATAATGACCACTTAACCCCCCATATAACCCTTTGGCACCTTTTCCACCAAATCGGATTTTTTCCTATTATTATATTTTCGAACTCATCCATAAGTGAAAGGGAAAGAAAAATGAACAAATCAATATTAGGTACCAGTATATTAGCGTTTTTAGCAGTTTCTGCATGTAATGACACTGATTCAAATGCTGAAGATAATGTCGAAGAGCAATGTATTACTACACAATGTATCGAAGACGACAATCAAACATCAATTGAAAGAATTTACAGTGAAGTGATTAATAATAAAAATCATGACTTAGTAGATTCAATTTATACAGTTGATTTTATTCATAATAATTCAGCTATTGGTGCAACTACTACGGGCCAAAAATCATATTTCGATGCATTAGTAACTGATAACCCTGATCATGTTGCAAACATTAAGCATATTGTTGCTGATGGTGAGTATGTTGCGGTGCATTGGCATTATTCAGACACACCAGACAACGAATTTTCGGGCTCTATTAATGTTGATCTGTTTAAACTTGATAATGGTTTAGTAGTTGAGCAGTGGGATAGATCATCAGACTTACAAGCAACTACCACTAGTGGTAACTCTACTTTTAGTGATTTATATGTGTATGCCAACACAGCGGCAGTCATGGACGATACTAAAAAAGAAGAAAATAAAACAATGGTAACCGATTTTTATTTAGATCTATTTAATACTGGAGACCTTACTTTAGTTGATGAGTTTGTAGATATTAACTACCTACAGCATAATATTTGGGTACCAAATGGTAGTGCTGCATTAAGTAACTATGTAGGTAGTATCACCCCTGGTGGCTTAGAAATCGCTCTAACACTGGCAGAAGATGATATGGTTTGGACTTTTGTTATAGGTCTTGATAATTTAAATCTGGTTGATCTGTGGCGAGTAAATTATAATGACACAAAAATCGTTGAGCATTGGGATTTATAATAATAACGATCAGGCTTAATGAAAAGTGAATCTAGTTAACTAGGTTCACTTTTTTAACCCACTATAAAAGGTATATTTACATCAAACTTAATAGAATTATCTCCACCAATAAAACATTCTGGTTTTACCACCTTTCAGGCTGCCTTCTAGTTGTTATCGCTTATTTTCTACAACACCTTTATTACGATGCCCCTCTTGTTAGCCGTACCATCATTAACTTAATTGGTATGGTGTTATTTACTATTACCGCCTTAATATACCGGTTTTTTTATATTCAATTCCAATGGAAAAATTTCAGTCGGGCTTTAAGCGTATTAAGTGTGTTTATATTTTCCGCTGTTTCAGGAATCTTTGTTGCTATTTTCCTAACATGGATTACTAAATCCATGTGGCTTGATTATGACTTGGCAAACGCCAAATCAAATGAAGTATTTGGAATTATTTTTGGTCAATTATTATTTTTAGTATTTGCATACCAAGTAATGGCTTGTAGTTGGGGATTTATTTATAACTATGCGATTGAGAGCAAACGCGCACAAGAAATTCAATTAAACAATCTTCGTTTAATTAATAGCTTAAAAGACGCTCAAATCAGTAGTTTAACCAACCAACTTAATCCACATTTTTTGTTTAACTGCCTTAATAATATCCGTTTTGTTATTCATGAAAACCAGAAAAAAGCGGATGAGATGATTGTTAATTTATCTGAATTATTACGTTATTCACTTGAATGCAGCAATAAAGAAAAAGTAGAGTTAAGTACTGAATTAGACATTATTCATAAATACATCAAACTTGAAACCATTCAGCTAGAACAACGTTTAACCTTTAAATTAAATAGTTCCGATGAGTTTTTAGAGTATTTAATTCCCCCAATGACATTACAATTATTGGTTGAAAACGCAATCAAACATGGTATTGAACATTTAAATAAAGGCGGATTAATTGAACTTGATATAACCCAATCAGCAGACTCATTAATATTTACAGTTAAAAATGACAAACCTGCTGCATACAGCTTATTAAAAGTGGGCACTAAAATTGGGTTAAGAAATATTAAACAGCGTTTACAACTACTTTATAACCAACAATCTAGTTTAACTATTATTGATAATGATCAACTATTTGAAGCAAAAATGATCATTCCAAAAGAAAAATGTAAAACAAACAAACAATCAAGTATAACTATTATTGAAAATGAACATTTATTTGAAGCTTGTAACTAAAACGATTATTCCAAAGGGGAAATGTAATGCAAGCAATGGTGATTGAAGACTCGCGATTAGCCCGTCATGGTTTAATGAAAATGCTGAAAAACAACACTACTGTGGATGTTATAGCTGACGCTGAAAACCCTGAAGAAGCATTGATATTAATTCAACAGTTTAAACCTGAATTATTGTTTTTGGATATCCATATGCCAGGCGGTTCGGGTTTTGATTTATTAAACCAGTTGGATTACTCCCCAAAAATAATTTTTACGACTGCTTTTTCTGAGTACGCTATTCGCTCATTTGAATACAATACGATTGATTATTTATTAAAACCGATCAGTGATCAACGTTTAGAATTAGCCCTGGATAAACTAGCGCTCAGTTCAGATCAATCCAGTGAAAAACAGGATAAATCGATTTTTGAAATGAGTCATAAATTATTTTTAAAGGACTCCGATCAATGTCATTTAGTGACAATTGAATCAATCCATTATTTTGAGAGTTGTAAGAATTACGCCAGAATATTTTTTGCTAACAGTGGAAATAATAATAGTAGTGATAAGGATAATAGTAGTAATAATGCATTCATAAAAAAATCGTTAAGTAGCATAGAACAACGATTACCCCAGGAATATTTTTTTAGAGTAAACCGTCAATACATAGTGAATTTAAACTCAATTCAAAACATAGAAGAAGCGATCAGTGATGGGTATTGTATTACGATGATTGATGGTAAAGAACTCGAAATTTCAAGAAGAAACGCTACAAGTCTAAAAGAACGTTTGAGTTTTTGAGTTTTGATCTTTGAGTTTATTTATAATTACACAGTGAATTTAAACTGCATTTAAATCATAAAAGAACGTTTGATTTTTTAATTTTTGAGTTTATTTATAATTATACAGTGAATTTAAACTGCATTTAAATCATAAAATAACGGCTGAGTTTTTGAGTTTATTTACAGCTTTATAAATGTCAAAACGATAATTTTTATCAATAGCTCAATATCAAACTAAACAACGATAGAGAAATCCAGTAAACCGTTTATTCTGTAGGTCGAGGCTTGCCACGTCTTGTTAAAATATATTTTTATTTTAGTTTTAGACGTAGCAAACTACGACCTACATTTTTAGAATAAAAGATGAATTGTAAATTAAAGCTGTAGGGTCGATATTGTTATCGAAAAAAATTGATATAAATATCAACCCTACGATTTTAAAATAGAGTTGAATTTTATTTCAATTAAGTTTCCTCAAAAAAGTTAGCGATAAACGGCACAATACGATACGGATTTATACTTTCATGGGAAAAATAATAATGACGTTTAATGTGTTCAAAATTGGTGCTGTTTTTTATTGCATCTAACTGATACAGATTTTTTGTATAACGTGAGAGATTTTTATAATCAGCTATGCGTTTTTGACTGCATTTAAAATGCACATAATAAACTAAGTCGAATCTTAATAAGGTGGGCACTAAGCGTATATCCGCTTCGGTCAAAGTGTCACCTACTAAAAAATCTTTGCCATCTAACAGCTTGTCTAATTTATCTAAAGTTTTAAACAAGGGTTTAACCGCTGCGTCGTAACTCTGCTGTGTTTTAGCAAAACCGGTTCGGTATACCCCGTTATTTAGATTGTTATAAATCTCTTCATTTAATTCATCTATTTGGGTTTGAAGATGCTTAGGATAATAGTCTTCTGTATTATTGGTTAAATCATTAAAAGCAGTATTAAAAATTCTTATAATTTCAGAGGACTCGTTATTCACAATTGTATTTGTTTGTTTATCCCATAATATCGGTACAGTCACACTGGTTGAAATATCCGGCTGGGCTTGTTGATACACTTCATAAAGATGTTTGTTATTAAACAAATGATCCTGCGTGGCACCTTTAAAACTGTCATCAAATACCCAACCATTATCAAGCATGTCTGGGTGTACGACACTCACTGTAATATGATCTTGTAAATTTTTAAGTGCCCGATAGATAAGGGTACGATGTGCCCAAGGACAAGCGTAACTAACATACAAATGATAACGGCCAGATTGTGGTTTATACACGGCATGGTCTTGTGAAATAGTCTCTCTAAAACTACGGGGGATTCTGGCGTAAGCGCCTTTGCCATCACTTGAAATAATACTGCCTTCTACCCAACTACCGTCAACTAACTTACCCATATTCTCTCTCCAATTACATAGAACACTTGTCAGTTTGTTACATGATTTAACAAGTGCTTTTTGTGTTTTGTATTGCTGATTATTGTATGAGTTAATAATAGAGCTTTTATGGATTAAAAAAAGATCAATTTTCATCTTTATTTGTGCTAAATTTAGATCATTAATCATAACATTGTCGAACAAATACAGTGCTTTAAACCCTTATTGATAAAGGTTATAGTTTGGCCACACAACCTATACATAGCGCTAATGATAACTGTAGGAATGAATAACAGGGCTTCATAAATTAAAAAAAAGATCATTTTAAACATTATTTGAGTCAAATTTAGACCATGAATCATATTACCATTGAACAAATACAGTGCCTTAAGGCCCTTGTTGATGAGGGGAGCTTTAGTATGGCCGCTCAAAAAAAATCAAAAGCCAAATCCGCGATGATTTACAGTATTAAACGCTTGGAGGAACAACTAGGATTTAAGGTCATTGAACGAAGTGGATACAAAAGCAAACTCACAGACAAGGGGCGAAATTTTATTGAGAGTTCAAAAAAGTTGCTTGTTGAATATGACAATTTATTAATCAAGTGCTCTCAAATTGAGTCACATGTTGAATCGTATCTTAGACTGAGTATTACAGGGATTTATGCAATGAACATGGTTCACCCTGCCATCGCTAAGGCCATGCAAGTATTCCCACAAACTGAAATTCAATTAGAACGTGAGATTTTAAGTGGTGAGCGAATGCTTCAAACCGACATAGTTGATATCGCTATTTTTGAAAACATAAGAAACAAAATGGACTTTGACTATAAACAAATAGACGAAGTTAATATGGTGTTAACCCTGTCATCCCAACATCCTTTTTTAACGTTACCTAAGTCAGAGCAAAAAATCGAAGCCTTATATAAATATCCACAAATTATTCAACGCAGTACAATCCCAGAGGAAAACTATCAAGTGGGTGTACATAATGACTCGTTACAATGGAAAGTGTCTGACACTCATTCAAAATATGAAATCATTGTTCAGGGTTTAGGTTGGGGCAGATTACCGTTACCGCTTATTAAAGATGATTTGAACAACAATAAACTGGTGAGACTTGATTGGTTAAAAGATGACGACATCAGCCAAATTTACATAGCCAAAAAGAAAAATAAAATGAAAGGTAAAGTGGCCGAATTTATTTGGGATTCGTTTTAATTGAGTTTCCTGAGGTTTTCACGCTGTTATAAAACACTGTGAACACCTCAATTAATCACTGTAATTATTTACCATATAAGTTTAAGAAATCAACAATTGACCTTGCTGCAAAGAATAATACCAAGCTTGGTACAACTACAATCATTGACCCAATGATACTCAATGGAAATACATATAAATTGATATGAGCTAAGTTTTTTAATTCATCTTCATTCATTATTAATATGCTTAAATCATAAGCTGTCCAAAAATGAGTAAATTGAACCACCACAATGATAGCAATGGCCGGCTTTAAAATAGGTAACATAATACTATAAAATATTCGCCATTCGCCTGCACCATCAATTCTAGCTGCTTCTATTACCTCTTTATTCATTACTACATCAATATAATATTTTATAATAAATATTGATAATGACGGCGCAACATACGGCAACCACAATGCTAAATCATTATTAAGTAAACCCAGTGTTTTTAGCGTAATAAAAAAAGGAAATACTTTTACAAATTCAGGAATGAGTATCATAAAAATTAAAATACAATAGAACAATTTTAAAAATCTGAATTTAAATATAGACAATCCATATGCCACCATACACGAAAACAAACAACTGAAAAAAGTGCCTAATAAAGCGACTTTTATACTCACATAAAAGTTAACCATATATTGATTGGCGTATTTTAATTGATTAAAAAACCCTTGAATGGAGTAATGTTCTGCATTAACAGAAATAGGTAAATCGTACACATAAAAACTCGCATAAAAATAACTTAATAATGGTTTAATCAACAAGAACATAATAATTAAAACACTAGTAATACTAATAAAATTCCGATTTAAATTCATTTTAATAAATACCTTATTAACTTAAACAATATAAAACCTATTAAAAACATGGCTACAAGAAACAACACATATACCCAAGTGGTAGCACCTAGCATTGATACATTAGCCCACAAGTCATATAAAAGACCATGAACTGAAAACATGTATCGTTCTTGATCGGGTAATACAGATCGGCTCATACTCACTAACAAGGTTGACTTTGATAGTAAAAAAATTAATGACAAAATAGCCATCATACCAATCATCGATTTTATCATAGGTATTTCAATTTTATAAAATACATCTTTTACACTTGCACCTTCTAACATTGCAGCTTCCACAATGTCGTTTTTAATACTTTGTAAACTAATATAATAAATTAGACAAAAGAATCCACAATATTTAATAACCCAACAAAATAGAATATAGGTATAAATAAAAACTACTGGACTATCACTTCTATTACGATTTAAAAAATCAACTTTATCAACAGTACCCTCTCCAAACACTGTCATTATTTCACGGGTAAAAGCATGATCATTTATCCATATAATCATATTTGCTAATAGACCCGTTTCAGAAAAAAACATATTTGCAAAAATACTCGATATTGTTGATTCGGGTAACATAAAGGGTAAAAATAATATTATGATTGCACTATTTTGAATTATTTTTGGTGTTCGCGTAATTAATTTTGCTGAAAATAGCGCTATTATTTGAATTACAACAACACAAATAGGTAAAAAAATAAGTATATTTAAAAGTGCATAACCCAAACCTTTTACTTCGTTTTCTAAATTTCTATAATTATCAAACCCAACAAATCTAGCCTCAGTATAATAATCCAAAAAAAACGACACATAAAAGCTGTTAACTAACGGGAATAAATTAAATACAAAAAACACAAAAATTAGTGGCAATATAAAAGAGTGGGATACTAATGTATTTTTAATACGGTAAGGCATAACATCAATAAATTTCATAACAATTTCTCCCATTTACTTTTTTTACAATCGTCTATTATTGGTAAGTTTATAAAGTCGTCAGTTTTAGAATCCAGTGATTTAAAAGCAAAATCAAAAGCACTCATAGAATATTTTGTACCGACATTACCTTTGAATGAGCAGGGTGAAATAGGCCAGGTGATAGGTAACATTGCTTCAAACTCGCTGATGTTATCATTTTCAATGATCAGTTCAGCTATCCCTTCAACATTAGTACCAGGGTACCAAGCTTGAATAAAAGCATCTGCTGCATTCATTACTAGTGGCTGGTAATAAGCAGTGCCTGTAAATGACACTACTACTAACTGACTATTAAGACTGGTCACTTCATTAAACAATCTAAACTGATCATTATAAATTGTAGAGAACGCTAGTGTTTGCTTATCACCAGAGCTACCTGCATAAGGTTCGTCTGCCAATACCAAAACTATAATATCGAACTGCTCTAGATATCGCCGCACTCGTAAATAAAAGTGTTGCTTGAACAACTGTTTATCTGCATAATTTTTACTACTAATATTATGTTTTAATCCATCAAATGGGTATTTATATCTCTTTGCTATTTTAAGCCCTCTAAGTGATCTACTATATAAATTAATGGCTTCAGCCAAAGCGCTATCTACATTAAATTCATCACTTTGAATATGAGTAACATTAGAAGACAGCTCTTTTAATTCATCAATTAACATTCTTCTTTTTTTGTTCTTATTCTTATTTTTTAAATTATATCTTCTGATAATGTCACCATTGTGCCCACCAATTTGTCTATACAAATGATCGGAACCAGCACCAATCACCAATACCTTTTTATTTTTTGCTATAGGAATAATGCCGTTATTTTTAAGTAATACCGCTGATTTCTTTGCTGCTACTTTAGCTAATTCACTGAAATCCGCGATGTCTTTTTTATTTAACACATCGGTAGTTTTTCGTAAACTTGGTTTGGGTTTATTTAATAGATCCACTGACATTTTAACGCGTAATACACGCCTAACCGCATCATCAATACGCTGCAATAAAATTTCGCCATTATTAACTGACTCAACTGTATTTTTATGAAATTGTGTGACCGAATCAAAATAAAATTCGTTAAATCCTCTTCCATCGAAATTTATTATTCTCGAATCTATGAAAATAACATCCACGCCGGCATTAATCATTTTGGCACAACTGCCTACCCAACAACCTGAAATATTTGTAGCTGCATTTAAAGGGCTCATCACCACACCGTTAAAACCCATTTTTAATTTTAATTCGTCGGTAATAAGTGTTTTATTAGTTACATTAGTGATTGAATTAATTGAATTAGCCGATAACTCAACTACCTGAACACCTTGCTCTAACGCTTCAATTTGTGGCAGTCCATATAAATTCAACATAGCTAAACGTTTAATGTCTAAATCAGCAAAATCAAAATCTAAACCACCCTTACCTATAAAACCTCTTGCGGTTGTAATTACATCGTGTTTTAACAACCCTTGATAATAATTTTTAATCAACGGTAATTGTGCAATTGAGTCTTCTGAAAAATGCAGATAATTATCTCCATTTAATTTATTTCTTATGGGTGCTGCATAAATACCCAAATGCCAATCATAACCTTCATTTAAAATTTGTTTGGCCGTGGCACTACTTATTTCATTCACTAAATCGGTATCGTTGGCTGCGCCTAACCCAATAGCATGGGGGAACATAATGGATTTATAATTATTGGAATGCCCGTGAGTGGCCTCAATCACAAATGAAGGGGGGATAAAAAACTGATTGTTATCTAATGCGTATTCTTCGCTGTATTCCCACATTCTGTCTAAATATTTTAATTCTGTTGTACTGTCTTCATCAAATCTAACACTGCCGATACCAATTTTATCCATATCATCAATAGTTGAAGATTCTCTAATCTGGATCATTTGACCAATTTTTTGCTCCAACGTTAACAAATCAATTATGCGCTGAATTTCTATCTCATTTGATTCAATTAATGCAAATCCATTTTTTAATTTTGGCCAGTCATCTATGTAGTTAGGGTGATCGACAGCTAAATAAGTTTCGTAATAAAACTCTTCTGCCGTTGATGTTTTCCAAACCAACCCAAAACCTAACAGCAATACTGCACACAGCATCAAAGCACTATTAACCCGTGTTATTTTAATTTTAAACATACTGCTCTCCTTTATTAATAGTTATTATCATTGTCTTTAATGGATAGTTTTATACAATTGAATAATAAACTGGGTAAAACAATAATTTGATAGATAAAACAAAAAACCAATATAAATATAAACTGTTTAAAAAACAAATCGACCCACATAAGATCTCTGCTAGATGAATACGCAATAGGTAAAAATAGACAAAAGATTAATAATAAAATTACAAAATACGGATAAAACACTTTAGTAGAAGCACTAATAATTGATTTTAATATTTCGTCATTATGTTTAAGTTTAAAATCAACGGATTTAAAATATTCAATGACAAACTGTGTTACTACTATATATGACAAAATCATCGCTGGTATTAATGTCATCACATTAACAATATCAAAATATTTATAAACGATATAAAACACAATATATAAAGCAGGCACTACTGACAAGGAGACAAAAGTAAGCTTAATACTCTTGCTTATTTTTCTAATTCTTAATAGATAAAAAACAATTAATAACAACATAGTCATTACAATAGTTATAATAAATTTTGATGACACTTTCATTATTCCAGCATCATTAACCCTTGTTGATATATCAAACTTAGTGCTGATATCGTTTAATATTTCACCGTTTAGAAACTGTACAACTTCAGTGTCATTTAAATACCCTAGATAGTCACTTGTGATCTGCCCTACTACCTGCCCGTTTTCTGAATTCACAACGCTGTATGCATCTTGGTATTCAATCGACACTAAAACAGATAATGGGTAAAATTCATTACCCACTTTAATGGGTAGGTTTTCGAACATTATTCTATAATCACTAATATCTTTATCTAGTTTCACTATTATAGTATTGAAGTCATTGTTTGCATTACCATTTTGAATGGTGACACCATCAAACAATGTCGATAATTGCCTATTAATGACCCCAATTTCTAAGCCTAGATTAATGGCATATTCATTCAGCTCAAGTTTATAGGTTTGTTTATCTTGTTTAATATTTGATTCAACATTAATAAAATCATTATGCGCGGCCAAAATTTCAACTGTATAGTCCATTGCCAGTTTTAGCTCATCAATTTCAGCTGATTGGAAGTGAATAACAAACTCACCATCATTGATAACCGATTTATTATCATTAAATTGAATAACACCAATTGTATTAACAGTGCTTTCAAAAACTTCGATTACGCCTTTATATATGGTGTTATTATTGACTTTATGATCTGAAATAGGTTTAAGGTATAAAATCAACGTGGCTATTTTTGGATCTGTGTAATCATCAATTTTATACACAATTTCATCAATTGCTTTTAAACCTTGTGTAAAGTCATATTCAATGACTGCATCTTTTAAACTGGATAATTCATTTAGCGCTTGTTTTTCACTCAGACCTTTGTGTAATTGAATATTAAATTCAATTACACCGTTTTGCTTAACTACGTAATTTTTTGGTTTTTTATCATTCACGACTAACACAACGATTGACAAAAAAATCAGCAGTAATAATGAACTATATTTCCATTTTTCGATGCAATATTTTAAAATGGACTGATAATGTTTAATAATTGGCGCTGACATATCATCATACATTTTTGTATTGTCTTTATTTGAGTCAGCTACCCAATAACTACAAATCAGCTTGTAGATATAATACACAACCACACAGACTATTGAGACTATATAAACACGAAGGTAGTCAACATTAATAAATCCCGCCCTGTTCGACGACAAACTATCAATAATAAAATACACAATCAGCGCTAAAAACCCTGTTATTAACATGTCATTCACTAGCTTATAACTGGACTGTAATAATTTTGAAAATACTTCTTTAATTAAAATAAATATAAAGGCAAATAGCAGCCCATATATAAATAATATATGGATACTTTTAAATAAGATCACGGATATTAAAGCAACAACAACTATTATTTTAATAATGGATAACAAATTAAAATGACTAATTTTTAGTTTTAGGATAAACCTTATTATTCCTAAAGCTAAAATTAAGCCGAGCATGAGTTTAAATAATAACTCTCCCATAGTATTAACTTGTTTATCACTTTCACTGTTTAATTTTTTTAAACTGACGCCTTCTGGTAGATTGGTTTGTGCATGATCGATCCAACTATTTACTTTAAACAGATTCGTAAAATAACTTGAGTCCTTGTTAATCATGTCAATTTTAATAGCGCGTTGATTATTGTAAAAATACAGTTCTTGATTATTTGAATAACTACTTTTAATGCTTAAAATCTGATCTAAAGTCAAAACACCTTGATTAAGATCCTTTATTTTTAATTTATTGGATTGTTGCTTGAGAACATGCCCTGAGCGAGGTTTGTCAAATGAGGCGGTCAGTGTATTGTTTTCCAATGTATTTTTTACAGCCATGGATAAATTATTTAAATCCATATTTAGCTGAACAAGATCTACAACACTAACCGATAGCGTGGTTTTCTTTTTAAGATCACCTGCAATTTCAACCGAGTCGAATCCATTGTTTAATAAGGATTTTTGAACTTGATATGCAAGTGTTGATAAATAATCGATGTCTTCTGAACCATACAATAAAACACTGCTGACTTCTTTTTGAATATCCAGTCTTTGTGCAGTGCTAACAGTTACTTGATTTGGTATATTCAGTTTTTTAATTTCTGCATTAATGATATCTATGGTTTTATTTACGTTTTTGTTATTTTTAACTTTGAAATAGATAGTTAATGATTCATCTGTACCGGTGCTGTATATCTCTTGGTGTCTATTTAACGATTTTAGGCGTGATTCAATATTAATACCTATATTGTTTCGAATCGTGCTTACATCGGCATCAGGCCAGTATACAGACAGTATAATTGTCTTATAACGATCTAATGGTTCGACGTTATTTTTTAAAACAAACAAGGACAATAATGAACATAATAGTATTGTAAGCATTACTTTAAATTTAGAATGCACCTTGAATTTATTCATTTTTAGCTAATCCGACTTCGTTAATCACGCTTAACACACTAACTTTTGCGCCATCAAACGGCTGAACTAGTTTTGTCACCATCACTGCATCACCTGTAGAGATATTGTCTGAGGCAATTAACGTCCACTGTTCACCATTTACTAATCTATATCCTTTTTGGGTAATCTCTTGTTTATAAATACTGTCGCCATTTACAATATACACATATTTATTTTCGTATATCGCTGTATTTGGTACTAACAAACCTTGCACACTATCTAGCTCAATTATAAGTTCAACACTTTCGCCAATTATTAAGTTGTTTTTTTCATTTAATTCAAACTGAATATTTAAAAGACCATTATTACTTTCATTACTAATTATTTTATTATTAAGGTTAATTATTTCATTATTTTTTATAATGTAATCGATGCTTGATTGATCATTATTTATTTTATTTCTTGTTTTAATTGAAATTTTAGCACTAACCATTTTACTGTTATCTTTGACTAACTTAATGATATTTTGACCCGAATTCAATAATTGGTCTGGCGCCACATATACCGCCAAAACTTCAGCATCAAAAGGGGCCGTTACTTGATAATGCTTATATTGTTCAACTACATAGTTGTATTGTTTTTTTTCATACTCGTAAACGGATGTTTTTAATATTTTGTTTTCATTATAAATACTAATATCACGGATCATTCTTTTAATATTTTTCTTTAATTCAGTCACCCTCTTTAATTTAGATAACCCATCATTATAGAGTCTTAACTCATTTTTTAAGTCGTTTTTTAATTCATCTAATAAAGCATTATTATTGTCTAATTCATTAATTGAATTTTTTAAATTCAGTTTACTTTGATTTAGATTATTTTGTTGTTGTTTGAGCCTTAGTGCGTAATCTTTATTGTCTAATAAAAAAAGACTATCACCTTTTTTTATTTTATTGCCGGCGGTTACATTCACACTTAATACACGCGTATTAGCGGGGCTAATAATCGTTTCTACATTTTTGGATTCAATAACACCTATTAGCGAAAGCTGAGGTTTGATTTGTGTTTTAGTTATAATATATGACGATATATTATGCTTATTAATTTTATTGCTATTTGGCCATATACTTTCATCGTCTCGGGCTTTTTCATTGAATATTGAAAACCACCCGCCTCGTTGTGTTGAGGTATTAGAGGTTTTAATATCGTCTACTTCTATATTGTTATAATAAAATTGTGTGAGTTCTTTTTTCCCTACCTTTGAATACTCATCAGACTCCCATAAATATAACTCATAATCATTTGAATTTTTTTTATAAACATACATTGAAAGTAAAGTTATTAATGATATTACTAAAATTATATAGCGCCACATATTCATCCTATTATATTCCATGTCAATAAAGATTAGATCTACGTGCAATTCTACCAGTGTCAATGCAGTATTAATACTTACGAGCAATGATTAGGTATTTAGTTCACTTTAGTAGGTAAAACTTACAATTTTAATATAATTAATAGACAGGTATAGTTAAAGGAACGCTTGCCGGTACTGACTTTTCAGCTTGAGAAACCCGTTATATTATTATTGTTTACCTTGTGTATTAATTAAACTGTTTTGACATTAATCCATTGAATCTGAATAAAATGATTATTTCTTGTTTTTTTCTAAACTAAAATGCATCTGCTCTAAGTAAAAAACAACACTGCTTTAAAGGTAGCTCTACGTATAAACGAGTATTTACCATATTTTCACTTAAATACGTGCCATATAGTAATTAGAGGAGGGGTTTAATATTAAATGATATTAGACACCTAATTAGGAGATATTTCTTGTGGAGTGCTGTTGAAATCGCTTACTCGCATTGAAACTATATAAGCGCGAAAGACCGGTATGATAACCTCCCCTTATTGTTGATAGTTTAATCAAACCTGATACTCAGTATTAATTTGGACACAACAAAATCAATCCTTATCTAATTGATTTTGTTGTATTATTTTAAATAATTATTCACTTAATGCGATAGCGGCCATCTTCATTACACTTTCAAATGATTGTGCACCCGCTATAAATAAACCGTTATGGCAAAACATTGCATCTTTAATGCCTGTTATTTCTTGAAGCGCAACATCCGACAAACCCGCCCATGGTTTAGGCAGTGATTTTCTGTCTTCAAATGAACCAAGCTCAACTGGTACAGTTTGAATTCTCCAAGGACCATCGGATGATGGATACACAACATACAAAGCTTCTTGCGAGGTTTTATTAACCGTTGTTTTCCAAGGTGTATACTTTTTCAAAACAATCACTCTTGGATCTTTTGCATCTGCTATCGCTTCTGCCACGATCGTTTTTGCACTCACTCCACCACTTGCTGATGCGATGAAACGTGTTAATACACGTGATGCAAATGCAACCGCCTCATTAAAACACACATCATAATCACTATCTTCTTGCCATGTAGGATTAAACATTGAAATGGTTTGGCTTAGGCTTATGCCTGTTGCAACCCCTTCTACATGTCCACAATCTATGGCATCAATAGTTGATACTAAATTTTTATCAATAGAGTCTGCAACGTCTTGATCGCCTGCACATAATTCCAAACCATATTTTTGCCAAATCAATCCAAATGATGAAAACGGGATTCCGTTTTCACGTGCGCCTGCGCCGCCTTTTTGGTGATGGTCAAACCGGCCTTTTTCTGGGTCATATACACCCCCCACATCCAGCACAATATCGGCTTTAGCAATTACGTTTAAATCTCGTGTGCGAATTAACTCTACTGCTGGAAAAATATTTTTTAGTGCCGCAACACTAAATACGTCGTCTGCGTGAAAATTACCATTGTGGGTTGCGATTGTTTTTGTAGTCATTTTAAATACTCATTTTGGCCTGTTAATTGACATTTCCGGCTTCATATACACAAAAACTGAGCAAAAAATAAACAGTTTTTGTGTTCTCGGTAATGACAATAACTATTTGTTAGGGTCGGTTTATTTTCGAGTTATTTTATCAGTAATACTCTAAGACTGTTTATTTAATTAGTAAATTGCCAGTTTGTTATTAAAGCGCTTTGATATTTCCTATAATTTAAAGGCGAAAAAAAAGGGAACTTTCGTTCCCTTTTTTAGGATTTTACATTTTATGCAAATGTTTATTAAATTGTGTTTATGCTTTTTTGACAAGCATTGTATTACCATCAACTCCAGTAATTACACAGTTTTGAGCTTCTGCTATCGATTCTGATTCACTTTCATCTAATCGTGCATTCCAATTGATTCCAGAGAAACGAATATGACCAGACACTTTTGTTATTTCACTTGCACTTGGGACTGTTTTACCAATCATGTCACTGCTTGTGTCTGGACCACCACCTTGATTTTGAAACTTCTTTAATGGTTTCCACAGCACAACTGCACTGACTGTTGTTAAGACACCCACACTGGCAATTTCTATCTGCCAATTATTAAGGATACCTAACGAGCTTAATATACCCGTTAACAACGTTGCAATTGCAAAAAAGAATAAAGGTCCACTTAATCCCATGACACTTAATTCAATTAAAAATGCAATTGCCGCAATTATGTATAATACATAATCGTGATTATTGGTAATAAAATCTACTAAAGTCATGTTTAATTCCTATTAATCTAATTTAAGTGCAGTTGCTACAGCTACTGCTTGTGCTACTGTATTTGCAATATTATCTGCTGTTTTACCATCTGATAAAATTACAGTGCCTTGATTAGCGATTGCTTTGTGGGCGTCGATTGCTTCTTGTGCAATTTTAAGTGTTACCGCTTTTTTACCTTCTGCAGTGGCTGCTACTTTACCAACCACTTCTAACGCTTTTGCATCGGCTAATGCAACAATTTCAATTGCTTCAGCTTTACCAGCAGCTTCTAAAATTTGTGACTCTTTTAAACCTTCAGCAGATAATACTTGTTCAGCTTTTGCTGCTTCAGCATCTAAAACACGTGCTCTTTTTAAACCTTCAGCTTCTGTAATAGCAGAAGTTTTAACACCTTCAGCCGTTAAGATTACAGAACGTTTTTCACGCTCAGCAGTCATTTGTTTTTCCATGTCTTCACGAATTGTTTGTGGAGGACTAATATCTTTAATTTCGTAACGAGTTACCATTACACCCCAAGGCGAGGTTGCTTCTGTCATTGCAGTTAATATTTTAGCGTTGATAGAATCACGATTTTGGAAACATTCATCCAGCTCTAATGAACCAATTGCGTTACGCATGGTTGTCATAGCTAATTGCACAACTGACATTTTATAGTCTGTTATGTTGTTTGTCGCAGCAGCGGCATCAATCACTTTCATAAACAAAATACCGTCAATGTCTAAGGTAATGTTGTCTTTAGTGATAGCTGATTGAGACGAAATAATTAACGATTGTTCTTTTAAGTTACGATCTGCATGTACTTTTTGGATAAATGGGATTAAGAAATTTAGACCTGCAGAAAGTGTTTTAGTGTATTTACCCATTGTATAAACAACAAAACCTCTGTTTTGTGGCACAAAGTAGATACCCTTTTTAAGGGTAAATGCTGCGACAACAACAAACCACACTAGTGGGCTGGTTAAAATACTGGTAATTGCTGATTCCATGATTGTTCCTTTAACGTAATTAAAATAAATGAATGTGCATCGTAGCAATTAAATGCTATGAATGAAATAGAGAACAAGTCATGAGTTTTATTGGCTGACTATAATTTTCAAATTGAACTAACACTTATTACAAAGAATTAAGTAATGTTGCTTTTTTGGTAAAAAATCCAGTTAAATTATTCATATTCCCTCTGTTTAAAAATAAAGGACATTGTATTACGAAAAATACAGTACATGAACTTAACCACTTCACATAAGCATTTACATGACATTCAGAGCCTTAACTTATATACAACCAACTACCCTCATATATATGTTACATAGAATACACCCCATTTAAATAAAAAAAGCTTACAGGACATATAGGACATACCATCGTTAATCACATTTTCCAGTTTAAACATGAACTCAAAATCAATTTATAAATAACGCGCATTTAATATAATAATGTCAGTTATAGCCGGTCCATTTTCGTCAGATTCACTGCCTGATCCATTGTGATTGTCAAACTGACAACTTTCTAAGCTTGTATCATCCGCACAGGTTAATACGGGTAATATATGTCCTTTAAATGTACCTGGTGTGTATTCATCATTTATAATAGAAAGATTGGCGGATAAAATATTTTCGTCCCTTTTTGTTACCTGACCAGCACTATTAAATTCTCTATCATCTACATTATCAAGTGTTACAACAAATCCATGTATTAAGGTTAATCCACTTGTTTTTAAATTGTCACCAGCCAATACTGATCCAAAAATTACTGTTAGGTTATTAAGTGATATATCCCCTCCTGTAAATTCTTTATTATTAGGGTCCACATCATCTCTCACTCCGCCGGATAATAAAGCGGTATTACCTAACACATCGGTCATAATTGATCGCGTTTGCACATCACAATAATTTGTAGGATAAAAACCAGTTACATTACTATTCGTTTTTGGGGTATAACTGTTTGTTCGCCCACTATCATGATTTACTTCATAAACCGAAGTGAAATTATTTTCACATAATTCTTCAAAATATGAATAATTCATAGCTTTTAAAGTAAGCGTATTACTTGAAGTAATATCACCTGCAGATAAGACACCCATATTGCTATATGCCAGTTTTAATGTCACATTTGCATCAAAAAAATAAACAGCAGATGCCATTTGAAACCCCTCTACATACCATTGGCTTTCATCTTTATCTGCTTTGTAGTTAAGCTTTACACAGGGTGCACTATAACCATCACATATTATTTTTCCTGTACAGTCTTGTAGAATGTCATCAAAACATAATTCCTGTGCGCCATTTGCACCACTTGAATTAGGTAAATTTTTAAGAAAATATAATCCATCAGTTATGCCACTCATATTTTTTACATTAACGTTTATTTCACCCGTTAAATTATTGTGTAAAAATTGTAAATTTGCATGTTCTCGTAGTTTCCAAACATCTACTTTAGGTTTAGCAACTGTAAGTTTTGTAAGTGTTTCTACTTCAGATATTGAATTACTTTGATTTTCTTTAACATCTAATGTGCCTGCAAATTTACAACTACCTTCAATACTTTTATTACTCATAACAGTATTTGTGATTGTTATCTTAGAATAATATGGACAGGTAATTTTACCTTCAGTAATAAATGTATCCGTGGCAAAATTTGATTTCACTTCCACATCACCACTTGCCAAAACTTGGCCAACACTGCCTTTATTAGTGATATAAATATTTGAATTTGAATGGGCCTTCCCCACTAATGGTTGTGAGTTATTTTTACTTGTATTACCACCACCGGCTAATATTATGTCGCCTTTTGCAGACAAACTATTTGATGGTCCTGAAGTAGAGTAATTTATATAACCATGAGCTAAACCTGTTGTAATTGCTGTTCCGCCGGAAGCCGATATATTGCCTAAACTTTGAACTACTTCTACCGTTGCACCACCTGTGAGTGTCACATCTTCATTTGAGAAAACGAACCCTAATTTCTCTGCACTATTAAATGAAACACTACCTGTCGCCCTTATTTCATCAAGACTAAGTAAATTAATGGATTGACTAGTAACGTCTCCGTCTATTAATAGTTTAGAAACCTGATCGGTATCGATTTCAATTCGACCTGTAGCTTTTAGGTCGCCGATTAAAAATACTTGCTGGCCATCAAAAGGGTTACTCATCGGTTTTTGATTTATTTTTAATTCTGCTTGCACAGCAGAACCAGATCTTGCAGCTTTGTCAGTAAATTTTGAAATAACAGCAACTACATTTTGCTCTTTATCAAAATCGATAACATTGATTTCATATTCATCGGATTGAATTGTAAATATATAAGTGTGCCCGACTGAATCATCAATTTGCTGGGAAGTAATATTTGATAAATATATTTTATATAATTCAATGCCTTTCCAAGCACCCACTTGCGATGAAATTTGTGCATGATTAGTAATATGCATTTTTTGAGAAGTAGAATTTACATAGACAGTACTAAGCACAACACTCGACATTAATATACCCACAACAATTACCAATAATAATGTAGCCATACCCTGTTGCTTTTTTATTACTAACTGATTCATCTTGCACCCAATTGGTTAAGTATCTGTGACTATCTACAGACTAATTTAAACAATTTAAGACAAATAAAATATACGCTATTCAACCTAGGTCATTAGGCTTAGGTATTTTTATTACCTGATAATTTAATTGCGCAGTCTTTTTAAGCTAAAACAGTACAAAATTAAAATATCAGTATACATATCGGCTGAAGAGGGTATGGAGCCTGTAAGTAGGATGTTTTTAATTATAGAAAAGGAAACATGAGGGGGTATTGGAGCTAGGGTTAGGGCTAGACTTTAATTATTGATCCGTATGTAAAATCATGTAAAAGAATAAACGAAGTTAATTTTAAATGTAAAATTTAACTTATTAACTGTTAAATTCAAGCGGTTATAATATTTACTCAGCACTGATTAGTACTTTTAATGTTTATTGAACCGAACTCCCCAAATAAAATTTTCAGAGAGTTCGTTTTTTATTTAATGATCAACAAGAATCTGGCTTAAAAATAATTGCAGACGATCCGTTTGTGGGTTATCAAATATTTCATCCGGTGTATTTTGTTCAACAATTTCACCTTCGTCCATAAATATAACTCGATCAGCCACTTTTTTTGCAAACCCCATTTCGTGTGTTACCACAATCATTGTCATACCTTCATCAGCTAATTCAACCATCACATCTAACACTTCTTTAATCATTTCAGGATCAAGAGCTGAAGTAGGTTCATCAAACAACATAATCTTGGGAGACATACACAATGAGCGTGCTATCGCTACACGTTGTTGTTGCCCGCCCGATAACTGTCCTGGGTATTTATGAGCTTGGTCAGGAATTTTTACACGCTCTAAATATTCCATTGCAATTTTAATCGCTTCGTCTTTGGATTTTTTTTGCACCCAAATTGGACCGATTGTTAAGTTTTCTAATATAGTCATTTCAATGCCATCAACTACTAACGAGCCTTGCTGGAATTCTTCCAAACGATTAATACAGCGAATAGCAGTCGATTTACCTGAACCAGACGGCCCACAAATAACAATTTTTTCACCACGCTTCACATGTAAGTTCACATCTTTTAATACATGGAAGTCGCCATACCATTTATTTAAATTAGTGATAGAAATTATATTGTCATCATTATTTTTTTGATTTTGTTCACTCATAATTAACCCCTACACATTTGATTTGTTTAATTTCTTTTCAATGGAACTGCTCATCATCGACATACTGAAACAACATATCCAAAATATGAAGCCCACAAACAAATAACCTTCTGTTGCATGCCCACCTAACCAATTTGAATTACTTAAAGCTGTTTGCACCGTTGCTAACATTTCGAATATACCAATAATTAATAAGAAGGTGGTGTTTTTAAATAACATCACAAAGGTGGCTAAAATATTTGGCATAGCCACTTTAATTACTTGTGGTAATAATATTAATAACGTTTTATGCCAATAACTTAAGCCTAATGAGTCAGCCGCTTCGTATTGACCTGCTGGCACCGCCTGAAATCCACCACGAAATACTTCAGCCATATAACCGGACATAAATAAAACTAATACAATCCAAACTCGAATCAATTTATCAATATTTATTCCTTGTGCAAAAAATAACGGCAGCATAACTGAGCCCATAAAGAATAAAGCTAATACAGGCACTCCTCTAAAAAACTCAATTAATATGACACAAACCGTTTTAATAAATGGCATATTTGATTGTCTACCTAATACCCATAAAAAACTTAATGGGAACGAGACAATAATACTGGCGGCTGCTAATAATACATTTAAAGAGAAACCTCCCCAATAATCCGTTGCTACATATTCAAGCCCAAATAAACGCCCATCTATTAACGCCAATCCAATAAAAGGCATAAATAACAATGCGGGTACTGTAATTGGATAACGTAAATTTTTAGGTAAAAAGTTAGAACCTGCCACTACGACAAACAAAACAAATAAACTTAAATTAATACGCCACAATGACTCTAAAGGGTAACTGCCATAAAAGAACTGTTTTGACCAAGCATTCACAAATACCCAACAAGCCCCATCAGGATTACACACATCTTGTGACTCACCTGTATAGGTTGCTTTAATAAATAGCCAATCTATCAAATCAGGTAATGTCATTAATAACAATCCAGCAATCAACAATGTGACAACTGAATTAATAATATTTGAAAACAAATTTAAGCGCATCCAACCAATAAGGCCAGTACTTTGTATAGGAGCTGCTCTTGCAGCTAATGGTTTAAATACAATCATTATTATTCTCCTTATCGTTCAATATGGGATACACGTTTATTCACTTGATTCATGATAAACGAGATACTCATATTAAAAGCAAAATAAACAGCAATGGTCATGAATACAATTTCAATCGCCTGCCCTGTTTGGTTTAAGCTGGTTCCTACAAACACTGTGAATAAATCGGGATAACCAATTGCAGTCGCTAGTGTTGAGTTTTTAACAAGTGATTGATATTCGCTATTTAGCATTGGCACAATCACCCGCATGGCTTGTGGCACTACTATCAAAGACATAATCTTTTTTTCTTTTAGACCCAAACTTCTTGCCGCTTCGGATTGTCCTTGAGGTACAGCTTGTACACCAGCGCGTACGGCTTCAGCAATAAATGCACCTGTATAAATTGAAAGCGCCAAAGTTAAAGCAATTAACTCAGGGATAATTGTCACCCCGCCTTTAAAATTAAATCCTTTTAAAACTGGGTACTCTAATTGAAATGGCACACCAGATAATAATGTGACAACTAAAGGCAAACCTATTAATAAAGCAAGACTGGCATACAAAACTGGGAATTGTAGTCCGGTTTTATCTTGGCGTTTTTTAGCCCATATTTTTAAACAAACAGCCGCTACAACGGCAATTGCAAAAGCAATATAAACTAAGATAGATAATGGTTCGTTTATGACCTTAGGGAAATAAAATCCACGAATATTTAAGAAGATTGCTTCACCAACACTCAGGCTATCACGAGCACTAGGTAAAGTGGCAAGAACCGCGGAATACCAAAAAAACACTTGTAACAATAAAGGTATATTTCTAAATGTTTCAACATAGACAACGGATGATTTTCTTATTAACCAATTTTTAGAAAAATACGCCACACCCATTAAAAAACCAAGAATGGTTGCGATGAATATACCAATAACTGACACTAACATTGTATTTAACATGCCTACAACAAACGTTTGAAAATAACTTGAAGTTGCGTCATAAGGAATCAATGTCATTAAGATATCGAAACCAGATGTAGAAGATAAGAATGAATACCCGGTTTTAATACCTCGCGCTTCCATGTTCGCAAGTGTGTTCGAAATAATGGAAAAGAAAAAATAACCTAAACCAATCAATAATAATAATTGATAAAAAATGGCGCGATTACGGGGGTTATTTATAAATGATGGTTTTTTCTTGATCTGAATATCTGTTTCACTCATATGCTTTCCCTTAAAAATAAAAGGCGAGAATTAGATCTTCTCGCCTTATTTTAAGTAAATTTAATTGTAATTAGCGAATTGGTGCTGAATACATTAAACCGCCGTTATTCCATTGTGCATTTTGACCACGAGCAATTTTCAAAGGCGAATCCATACCTACGTTACGCTCAAAACTTTCACCATAGTTACCTACAAGTTTAACAATGTTGTAAGCCCAATTAGCATCTAAACCCAATTTATCACCAGCATCACCCTCAGAACCTAATAGGCGTTTTTGCGAAGGTGAACCATTTTTCATAGCATTATCTACGTTGCTTGAGTCCACTGCTAAAAATTCTGCTTCAACCATTGCCATTAATGACCAACGAGTAATGTTAAACCATTCATCATCACCTTGACGAACAACTGGACCTAAAGGTTCTTTAGAAATTACTTCAGGAAGAACCAATGCATCAGCAGGGTTTTTTAAACCAATACGTATTGCATATAACTGCGATTGATCGGATGTTAGAACATCACAACGACCGGATTCAAAACCTGCTCTAGTTTGATCGGCAGTATCAAATGTTATGGCTGTATAACTTAATTTATTTTCACGAAAGTAATCGGCTAAGTTTAATTCAGAAGTTGTACCGGCCTGAATACAAACCGCTGCGCCGTCTAATTCAAGTGCCGTTGTTACACCGATTTTTTTAGAAACCATAAAACCTTGGCCGTCATAATAATTGACACCAGCAAAGTTTAAACCCAACGAAGTATCACGTGTATGTGTCCATGTTGTATTACGTGATAACAGATCAATTTCACCTGATTGTAATGCAGTAAAACGCTCTTTAGCTGTTAATGGTTTGTATTGAACTTTAGTGTCATCACCTAATACAGCGGCAGCAACAGCACGACAAACATCTACATCTAAACCAGACCACATTCCATTTTCGTCTTTTTGCGAGAAGCCAGCAAGACCCGTACTTACACCACATGAAACCATGCCGCGGTTTTTTACATCATCAAGTGTTGCCGCTTGTGCACCGATTGCTAAACATAATGTTAAGCCACCTGTTAAAATGGTAGAAAATTTCATCTTCAAAAGTCCTCTTTTATTAATTAATAAAGTTATCATAAGTTTAAGCAAGCAAAAATGTACGATATGCACAAAAGCAAAACCTAAATTAAATCATTAGGCAATTTGTTGCCTTTTATTGATTCAGTCAACAAGTAAGCAAAATATTAACCAACCATGACTTAATCATTATTAATATTATTTAAGGACAATTATAAAATAGAAAAATTTAAGCTAACTATTTGTTTTACATGGGAAAAACTATTAAATTTAACAATAGAAAATATATGAATCATTCACTTAATATCAGTCAACATAATTACATGCCAATTACAAATAAAATTAAAAATAGATCACTTCATTTTGATAATTATTAATATATAAATTCAATTAACAACGACTATTACACCTATAACTATTATGACAAAAATCCGTTTAATACTTAATAATTAGACTTAAACCCCTATTTCAAAACAGTTTATTCCTACTTGTCACTAACAATTCAATTATGCGACAGGATTCACATTTATTGTAAAACCAAAAGTACGACATCCATTTATACAATTTCATCCATGCAGCCTAAGTGTCAAAAAAATAACTATTGATAATTGATGTGTCTGAATAGAAGTTTATCCAACCTAATTGTTTTTCACTTTAACTGTCTAAAACCTTTTATATTCTTTATTTTGTTATCCACTTGATTCTGGTTATTATTAAAAATAACTCCAGGTTACCCATCAACATAAAATCATCAAGTGTTTCAAAGTTTAAAAATAAACTACCTGCTTTAAGATTAACTAATTAATCACCAAATGCATAAACAGGTTTTTAGCTGCATAACCCGAAATAATCCGTTTCGCTCGTTTAGTTCAATCACTTATTTTCACTTATCTTTTTTATAACCGATGCGGTAAAATAACCTTTCCTAGGATTTTCGCTTAGATCAATATAAACCAAAAATATGTCATTATTGATCTTCGTTCTTATATACAAGTTAAATACAGGTAATCGCAGTAAATGCTTAATGATTTAAATCAATTAAATAACAATTACAAACAGCATGGATATTTTGTTATCAGGAACTATTTCAGTGAGTCTGAAATAGTATCCTTGCGCGAAGTGGTATTAAATTTTCATGATTCGTGGAAACAAGATAACAAAGAATTCTACGAAGAAGTTGCGTTTAATTCCTCCTTAATTACGGGCAGTGAATATTTAAATTCAGCTGATCGTATAAAACTATTTAATTTCATCAGTTCAACTAAAATAATGCAACTGGTAGATTGTGTAATACCCACTGCTGCATTTATGAATACCCAATTATTTTTTAACCCTATCAACCCTGAACTTAAAGATTTTTGGCATAGAGATTGTCAGTATGATCATGACATTAATATACAAAAACAAGTTATCAAACAAACCCAGGTATTACACTTAAGAGTGCCATTATTTGACGAACCTGGTATGGAATTAGTACCTGGTACACATACACGCTGGGACAATGAAGAAGAATTTAATGTACGCCAAGAAATAAAAGGCAAGCTAAGTAATAACAATCTCTCTACGGGAAAAACGATAAAATTAGGCGCTGGTGACATTTTATTATTTTCAGCAGACATGATTCACCGAGGAATATACGGTATGGATCGGTTAGCGTTGGATATTTTAGTTTTTGATACAGCAGGGGATTTTGCTGATTATGTCGACGATGATTGTTTACCTGAACCAGCAATATTGGATAAAATCAAACATCCCAGATTATTTTTGAATAGTATTAACTTAAAGAAAAACAATTAGCTTTTTAAACTATTGAATTTTTATCTTTTTCACTCAACTTACTCCTTTAAATTCTAAGTAATAAAAGTCAAAGCCGTTAGATCCTTACAGCTTTGACTGTCTATTCACTGTATTAACTATTCAGCAAAGTGCAGTTTAAATACTTCACTATTAACAAAACCGGCATAACTTGGCTCTGCAATTAAATCACTTTTAAGCACATAATCATCAAATTGTTTATTTAAAACGATTAATGTTTTAATTGCGTTAACGTAGTCTGCTGACATTATATAATAATCAAGTAATGCAAAATGCGCATACAATAGTTCAGGCTCCAGATCGATGGCTTGCTGGGCAAATGTCAATTGATTGCCAAAATCATTTAATAAACCATAGGTAGTGGAAATTAAATGTAGAACATATGCATCTGAGCCTACCGTGTCATTTAATAAATGTAAGTTTTTAATGGCAGAATCCAAGTCATCATTCATAAAATGATAATCAATTAACGCCATTGAAAATGAAGGGTCATTAGAAAAGTTTTCATCAATAAAAGATAAATGTTTTAAATATATATCATCGGATAAATTAATTGTTATTTGAGTACCTAGTCGAGCAATAACCGGTTCCTTTTTAAATTCGATGGGTAATTGTAAATAACTTAAATAAGCTTTGTTGTATTGTCCATTTCTATAATTTTTACTCAATGTTAAAAAATTATCAATGATTTTAGAATCAACTTTTGATATATCAAGAAAACTTTCAAATACATTACGTTTAGGGTCCATAAGTAAAATCGCTTGAGATGCCACATTACTAAG
Organism: Pseudomonadales bacterium; assembly: GCA_022968985.1. Lineage (GTDB taxonomy): Bacteria > Pseudomonadota > Gammaproteobacteria > Pseudomonadales > Natronospirillaceae > Marinicellulosiphila. Next base: position 47,878 of record JALJPK010000017.1, read on the forward strand.
ATAATCACCACTATCTAACGTATAAAAATCGATAATTTCGTAATTATTATTTTTGCCTTTAGCTAATATCATCTCAATAAATATTACAGCGCTGTCTGGTCCTATTACCCTGTAATTTAAAGACTTTCTTCTATCCCTTATTTCGGTTTTTTTGAATTTTATTTGTGCGTCACCATTATAGAATGTTTGTAAGAATATATTATTAATCAATTTATCCTTTTCTTTTAGGAATATTTTTTTATATTCTTTTTTAGTTCTATCGTTGTAATCTAACTGCTCTATAATTCGATCAGCATAAATATTCATATTAAATAAATTATTAAATGAATCTGTATCATTTTCTTGTATTGTCAAAGTGACTTTTTCAATAAAAGCATCTAACTTTTCAGCAGTGCCATAACTAAATACAGGGGTAAATAAAAGAACGGTTAAGCTAATTATGTTAAGTATTTTTTTCAAAATTCTGCCTTATAATAGGTGAGTTACAATAGTTAAATGATGAGTTACATTAGTTAAATGCTGAGTTAAAATGGTTAATTAATGAGTTACAGTGGCGTTTTTTGAGGATAATATACATTATTCATTTAGAATTTTGTTGGTTAATACAATTAATGCAGTTTAAATAGTCAACATAGTGATATAAGACTGACCAGAGGATTATTGATAATAAAGTAATTTAGCTGTATTTATTTATGCTTAGTTGTAATAAATTTTATATAAACCACATACATTTCATTAATTCTATTATTCTGATGTATTTAACACCCTTTAAAGCACAGTATTATTTTTAGACTGTAATATTCACTTAGAACATAGATAAACCAATCATCCCAGCGATTTTAATCTTATTTTATTTAAATAACACAGATCCATTTTTATACATAAACAGCCTAATCAATATCAACATATTTAATAAAAACTAAAAATAAAAATAGACATTTTTTATTAAAGCCTATAGTATTTATTTCATATTGAAAAAGTTTAAAGCTTAGACCGTTCACACCGTCGTTGTGTGACCCTCGCCAAATGTCAGCCTCTCTTGTTCAATTACAATTTATTCAGACTATATCTGCAAACAAGATTACTCTTCTCAAGTAATGTGCATTATTAATTTATAATAATCGAAGTCCGAATAACATTTACTTAAAAATATTAAAGAGTCAAAAATACTATTGAAAAATAATAACTTAACAATCTATGTACAATCATTAACAAGTTACAAACTCGGCTGCATCCTACGCCCTGCATTAGATAATAAAACATCTATATCAACTGATTTACTTAATTCAATTACAACTGAATTAAAAGCGCGTAATAATTACGACGGTGAATTAAGTAGACGTTTACCTCACTAATTCTATTTGTAATCTCCAAGTTTTGTAGCTATTTTAACGCTGTCAAAACTAAATTTCAGCACAATATTAAAGCGATGGATTTTTTATAGACTGAAGTTTTTACCCATTATTTTTTTGATAAGGATCTGCCATGTTTAAAATATCGATATTAACGTTATTTTAAACATGGTTATCAATTAAAAAGATACTTTTTAGATAGGTTTAAAATAATTATTTTTTAGACCTATTGTTAATTTGATATTTAAGGTAACAACTCATTACCACCAATATCATTAATATCAAATTAATCACAGTAGCCATCAAACTTGTTACTAATAATTTACTACAAACATCAACACACAATGCCGTTGGTGCTAATAACACCCCCAATACAGCAAATATAATTAAAACAATATAAATAGGTTTCGCCTTAAACCAATTAGATTTATGCAGCACCACGTTCAACATTATCACCATACATAATGGGATAATAAACCAGACAAGTTTCTCAGCAATCATCATTATATAAGATCCGTATTTATCGCCAGTTCAATTCAATTCAATTCAATTCAATTCAATTCAATTCAAAACACAATAAGCCAGACACTCTCTTGCCAAAAATCATTCTATACAATCTGTTTTTATCGCCAGCTCAATACACATTGCACAATGAGCATCATTAGCGGCATATAAAATTTGATTCTGTTTAAGTGGGTATGTACCCCAGTTTGATTTTTGTGCACCTTTACCTAAACGCTGTTTAAGCACCATTGCTACTGCTGCTCTTGCACCTATTGTTCGTTTGTCTTTAGCGATGTGTTTTAATTTTACTGCTAAATCCTCAGTATTATTAATTTCAATATCGAGTTTATTACGTAGTTCTTTATTATCACCATTTAAGCCAAACCCTACCTTTTTAATATTGGGATTATTTAATATTGTCCTAGCTGCTGACAATGCACTTTCAAATCGGGTGGGGAACAAATAGCCTTTATTTTGAGTAGCAAGTTGAATTAACGTAGGACCAGGACATACTTGGCCTTTACGAAATATAGGTTTAGTTTCGGTATCAAACCCTAGACAGGTTTCATTTTTTAATTCGTTTATTACAAGTTTTGCATCGATTTCATTTTCAATGATAACAATGTCATTAAACGACAGCCCCACATACAAAGGTAATTCTCTTATTTCGTCTTTAGTTGGGCGTTTCATTTTTTCTCTCTTTAATTAAATCACTATTATCTAATTACAAACTGGTTAATAATTTTAAACCTACCTATCAGGCTCTTTTAAGTATTAAACACATCTATTGTTCAGTTTGTGTTGTTTTTATATCAATACAAAATTATTTAGAATGGCTCTATAGTGAATATTACTACTCAGAATTGAATACCCAGTATACACAGCTATCTATTCTATAATTTTTAATATCATTTATATTATCTTCATCATTCATAAAAGAGATTAAAAAATGAACATTATTATTTCATTACTTTGTATTGTGTTTTTTACAAGCTGCTCTGTTATTAAACCAAAACCTATTATTACTGAATATAAAATTGAAAAACCCGTTGCAGAAGTTTGGTCTAAATTAATGGATTTTGAAAAATACCCAACTTGGAACCCTTTTATTCAACACATTGAAGGCAACGCAATAGTAGGCGAAACATTAAAAGTTAAAATTGGTTTAGGTGATAAACCAATGAATTTTAAACCTACGGTTTTAAAAGTGGATAAAGAATCTGAATTTCGCTGGAAAGGTAAAGTGTTATTTAGAGGTTTATTTGATGGTGAACATTATTTTAAATTAACTCAACTTGATGATGGCTCTACGTTATTAGAACAAGGAGAACATTTTTCAGGTTTATTCTCTGGTTTACTTTTATTATTTATTCGAAAATCAACAATTGAAGGGTTTAATAGTATGAACCAGTCTATTGCTCAATAATACATCTAGGTTTGTCGTCTGTTTTTATCTAACTTGAATATTGTACGATTGAATGCATGAAATTAGTGAATACTTTTAAGCTGCCGACCTTATAACAACACTGATTTAGAGCATCGTTTTTTATTTTATACATAAATGAAATTAAGTGTGAGTAAATATCATTCTCAAACGTCTTATTATTGTAAATATGACTTACAAAGCTAATTTGTTATCGAACTACGTTTATTAACTCATTTATACCTACTTAATTTATGAAGAGCTACAAGATGACAGCTATACATTAACTTAAAATCATATATAGACGCATAACAAACCAAATACAAAAATGAGACACTCATCACAATAAAACACCAAAACTGTGATTCATACCTCAAAATAGTTGCCGATATAAATAACTGCACTATACTGGCCCCTGGATTAGCTTAGAGCACTTTTTTAGTGCTCCTTTGCACTAAAAGGAATTTATATGGACTTCATTACCACTTATTTTCTCGGCTTTTCAAACAAATCCCCCAATGTTTCCATATTATGAATTAATGGTGGCACAAGGAAAATTCAACATTCTTTTTTGAGAAAATTTTAATGACAAATAACAATCAATTTAATCTAGGAAAATTGTCAGCAGCGATACTATTAGCTTCTGGCCTTGCCCTTTCAAGTTGCTCTAACTCCGACGATAGCGCTGAATCAACGGATACGAGTACTGAAACTACTGTAGACACTACTGCTGCACCTATTATTAGTACAAACACTACTGATGGAACATTCTCTACAATAAACAACCCAGTAGGAAGTGTGAGCGGATTAGTACAAGATACTAACGGTAATCCTATTGCAGACGCTACTATTTATATTGGCAACCAAACCACCACAACAAATGCCGGTGGTTTGTATTATTTTGAAGATGTTAAAGTTGCTAACTCTGCCCAATACGAAGATGGCCCTTACAGCCAAAATGAATTAACAGTTAGCATTGTGCCACCTGCTGGTTATTTAGGTGCAACTGTCACAGTTAATCCACAAGCTCAAATTACTGGCGGTAATGCAGGTATATTTGACGAAGTGATTGGTTCTTCTGACTCTAATACAGTATTTATTGATGGTTTTGTTGCCGAAGCTGGCGCAGCTGTATTACCAGCTTTAACAGCTGAAGCAAGCGGTACATTACGCAATAGCACTAGTTACGAAGCCCTTGCTGATGTAGTACTTACATTAGATCTATTAGATGTTGGTTATGACAACAATGCTCAAGAGCAAAGCATCGGAGACGTTGGTGTTACTTATGCAACTTCAAGTTTTACAGCGACAACTGATGCGGCAGGTAACTTCACGTTTATTGGTTTACCCGCTGATGCGCAGTTCACTATTAATGCATCTAACTTCGACATTACTACTGAAATTAATACTTCGAACGAACACGGAGCTAATGGCGTAGAAGTTTTAGCAACACCGTTTGAATCTACAGATACTGTAAAACCATATATTACTAATGTTGTCGAAGTAAGTTACCTAGGCGCTACACGTGGTTTATTAGACGACGATTTCAGCACGGTATTAACAATCGAATTTTCTGAAACTATTGATGCAACATTAGTTGATCAAAGCAACTCAGTTGTTATTCGTGATGTTGACTCTAATAGTTATGTTGTCAACACAGCGGCAGTAGTAGGTAATACATTAACAATCACATTAGATACTGCGATACCAGTAGGCAATATGGTTGACGTTTGGTTATTAACAGACGATTTCAGAGATACTGCTGGTAATGTTATTACTGTAAGTGAAGATATCGTTTTTGATAGCAGTGATTCAACTTCTACTAAATCACAACATGTGAAGTTACAATTACAAACTTTTGAAGAAGCAAACCAAAACGCAACTTCACCGACACAGATTCAATTAACTGCAGATACCACTGGAATGAACCAACTTGAAGTGATTCAAGATGGTTTTAACGCTAGTAACCTAGCATATATTACGTTCTTAGATGTAGCTGATAACATAGATGGTATTCAACAGTTAAACTCACCTGAAGCAAGTGCTCGTCTTTCTAACTTATTAGAAGAAATAGCAGATACAATCAACGCATCAGGTGTTACTGATGTTGATACAAATTATGCATTAGTAAGTTTCGCAACAACAAACGCTTCGTACTACACATTAAGCATTTCTGATGAAGACTCTGATTACTCTATTATTGAAGGCGCTAGTCAAGAAGAAGGTGCAATTGTTGCTGATGATGGCGCAGTAACAATTACAGTTTTATTAGATGACGTTATGTCTGGTGACACAGTAACAGTTACACCGTTTGATGATTTTGGTTATGCAGGCACAGAAAACATAATCACATTAGTGGATAACGTTGCTCCTACTACAATCTTACAAAACTCATACGGTATGGGCAAAGAAGAAACCGGTAGTGTAACATCAACTCAATACGGTAATGGTGGTGAACAAGCGGATATCGCAAGTGTTAATCCAGGTATTCCTTACTTAGATTTAACTCCACGTTTATTAACTAATGTAGATGGTACTTCTAATGGTCCTACAGACGATTGGAACGATGTACGTTCGTTTAATGCATTATATGCAAACAATGCTGTTAATTCAGCTTCATCTAATAATACAGCACCTATGGGTGAACAGTTTATTAATGAAACAACCAAAGCATATGATGCAACTGCATTTGCTGCCTATGTAACAAACACCGATTTCAGTCGCACTATCGCGGTTGCATTCTCTGAAGATGTTGCAAAAGTAGAAGGCACTGATCCTGTATTTACTGCAGTGGGTACCGCTCAAGCGCCGACTAATTTTGTTGTAAATAATAACGTAACAACTACTGACGACAGTGATTATAATTATAATGCCGATTTAATTAACTTCGATATAGCAAATATTTATAACTTTGCATTACAAGAATCTGGATCAGTTTTAGATTTTACTGGTGCTATTCAAGATTTAGCAAATAACATTGCTAGTGAAACAGTAGTTGGCAACATAACCCTTACTGACAATGCTAAAGTTGTATTTCGCGATATGATTCCAGCATTGGTGACAAGTGCAGTTTACGACGGCCGTACATTTACTGTTAAGTTTGATAAAGCAATTGATACTGAAGCATTATTGGATGTATCTATTTATTTAAGTTCAACTCAAATTACTTTTGACGATACTAATTTATTCACTTGGGATGCAACTACAAATACTTTAGTAGCAAATCTAGATGATTATTCAATTATTACTTCAAGTGTATTTAATCTTGCAAAATTTGACGATGTAACACCTGATTTAGATGTTAGTGTTGCTAGTGATAGTATTCAATATGCTCACGCATATTTAGACTTCACTGAAATAGCGAATATTAATGGCGCAACTTGGGATGATTATTATACATTTGGCGAAGGTCATTTCGATATTCCTACATTTGCTGCTACTAACGTAATTAAAGATTTTTCTGAAACTGTAACTAACTCAGCACTTGGTGGTTCAACCATCACAGTTACTTATGAATTCAGTCATGAAATCTCTCTTATTGACAATGTGTTAAATTCAAATGAAATTGCAGCTATGTTTACTTGGAGTGGTGGTACAGTACTTCCTGATGGCAATACTTTAGTCATTACAGAACTTGTAAACGGTGGATCTCGTTTAGCCTTTACTCTAGAACTTTCTACATCTTCAACAGCATTAGACACATTAGATGCTAGTTTTAGTAGAGTATCTAAGTATGATGGTTTAACT
>JALJPK010000170.1 GCA_022968985.1 Pseudomonadales bacterium
GCACCAGCAATTGAAATTCTTTCACGGCGCAAAGAAGACCCGAGGATGATATCTGAATCGAAGCAGGATTATGTATTCCCTGCTGAGAGTGCATCGGGACATATCCAAGAGCCTAAAAGAGCATGGGCGAAATTAATTGAACGAGCCAAAATAACAGACTTTAGAATGCACGATCTTAGACATACATTTGCGGTTTGGCAGATCTCCGAAGGGGCAAGTCTTTATACTGTTGGAAAAAGTTTAGGACATAAATCTATGCAATCTACAGAAGTTTATGCTGATATTGAGATGTCTGCCATAAAAAAATCTATCGATCGGTCTGTCGAAGCGATGCTGAATGTGAAGAATGCGTAAGTGACTAATTGGCTAAATTACACTTTCCGTCAACTTTGTACTGTAAATCTTATAACCTACTGTGGTTATAACCCCGATAGTTACCGTAACACTAATTAATATTAGTATAATATTGGCTTAAAGTGCTATAACCACAATACGTTATATAGTTTTTTTAGTGAAGAATACTTGCATCTTAAATATACAGAGCTATATAATAAAAGAAGGTCATAATATGAATATATGCATACAATAAATGTATACAAATAAAGAATACTTAATTATCCAGTTAAATAAGGAGAACACAATGAACAAGCAAATTGGAGAAATAGAATTGCTGACTAGGAAAGAGTTAGCTGCTTTGCTTTCTATTTCCGAAGCCACATTAAGTGTATGGAAATGCACAGGAAAAGTAAAGATCCCATATATTAAAATAGGAGGCGCAGTCAGGTATAAACTAGACGATATAAAAACTTTTTTGAACGAAAATAAACACGAGGCAAAAAATGAATTTAAGAATTGAACAAAAAAATAGCCCTGAAACTATTGACGTAGTCTCAGAGCCTAAATCTCTTCTAGTCGAAGATAGCAATATACTACATCAACCGAAACGTAATACAAATAATATTATGTTTCCCAAGTGTGCTAAATTCGACAGGTGCAATGCAGCTCTCTGTCCACTGGTGAATTGGGAAGGATGCTATAGTCATAAAGGCGAAAGTATCTGTTATTACATGCTTCGGTCTGTAAAGCCAGGAGGTGAGGGATTTCTAAAAGAAGTTCTATCACCTGAAATCGCAGAGAGGATCATGCAAGAAGTACCAGATATTGAATCTAAGTACAGTCATATCCGTAATGCTCTCAAAAGGTCTAGTAGAAGGCCGACTAAGAAGGCTCCTAATCAGTAATTGGGTGTAGCATTCCGTATGAACAGCTTGCAGATGGACTTGATGCCATCTAATTCCTTATAGTCCGGTATGCACCCCCTTTAAAGCCTTACAGAGACTATCTCAATGCTCCTCGAACCCTTGACGATCCCTGCTGCCTTTATGCTGCTAAAAGAAAATTCGGCTGTTGATGCTTATTCTGGTATTTACCTCAAAGAAGGTGGAGATCCCCCGGTTAGAGACCGAGCTATTTTCAATGCTGATGGTTTACCAAATGGACTGATGTATCTATATAAAAACTGTTCTGATTGCTATTGGACTGTGAACAGTTACAAATATGAAAATGAACACGGTTTCCGCAAAGAAGAAAATCTTCGAAGTTTAGATTTCTTCTACGTAGATATAGACTGTGGTAGAGAGGGCAGTATCAGCTTAAAAGAAGCCTTCCAGAAAGTCCATAAAGCATACAACGAAAACCGTATTCCTAGACCTACTATAATCGTGTTCTCTGGACGTGGATTGTATTTACTATGGCGAGTAAAGCCTTTTGCTGGCTATAGCTACCAACCGGCACTAGAAAAAAACATTTATTGGTACAAACGAATTAATGCGGGACTACAAAACGCTCTAAGGCAAGATTGTACTCTTTCAGTATATGTTGATACACCCTTAGATGCTGCCAGATTCTTGAGAATACCTAATTCGGTGAATTCAAATAACGATAAGTCTGTCCAATACTACACATTAGATCCAGAAGCTGAATACAGCATGGATGAAATGCGGGATTTCTTAGGTATTAAGGATGGAAAAAGTGCACCTAAAAAGAATGTTAAAAGTTGCCCTCAAAGAAGCCCACATCCTATGTGGCTAAGAAGATACCTGGATATCCTTGTTATCGGCAAATATTTACCTTTTCCTCATGGCAAAAGAAGAAAGCTCCTCACTTGGGCTATTAATTGTGGGAGAATGGGAAGGAGAAACGAAGTTGATTTAAGAGCCGATGTATCAGAGTTAGCCGAGAGTTGTTCTCCCTCGTACCCAAGTGATAAAAGCGATAGCTCTCTTCATGAGTTATTGAAATCTACTCAGAATACAACCATTAAGATAAGGGATTCTACTCTTGCTGAAAAGTTTGGGGTCACTTTTGAAATAGCTGATGAGTTAGGACTTCAACAAATCAGACCTACGAAGGTAAAAGCTGAAAAGGAAGATAAGTACGCAGATATCGACCTTTTCATTACTGAGCATATTTCAGAATCTAACAGAAATCTCGAAACTTTAATCGAAGAGGAGCTCAATCAAAAAGTTTCATACGGCACTATTAGAAGACGCAAGATTATTTTGATACAAAAAGATAAGTCTTTATAGGGGGAAGGTACAGCTTAAAAAAGTCTTGCGACCCTGTAAGCCAGTGAATAGTCACATGATACTTGAGTCCTTGATGAACAGGTAGTTCTCGAATACCAATTCACAGCTATGGTCCTCATCCCAATTGTTCTCGAGGTACAAGGTGAAAACTCCATCGCAAATTTCTGTTTGGAAGAACTGAATAGAAACTAAGCGCATATGTTTGCGATAGTCATTGATATCCTCAGATTCTTCAAATACTTCCATGCAATCAAAATCTGTAAATCCATATGAACCTGCTTGGAATTCGGCTTGTAGAGCAGCTACAAAGTCCTCTCCGATAGTAGTCCACAAATTCTCTTGTTCTTTTTCAAGGTATGTAAGAATGTTATTACAATAAAGAAGAGCTTCTTCTGAGATCTCTATTCTGTGGCCCATCCACATATCTATACTTCTATCCCATAGGCTGATAGGCTCTTTTGACAGATGTACTCCACCTTCCATTTTGAAATGGATTACAGTGATCATAACTTCTTTATTTTCTCCTTGTAGAGACTGAAAAGCGGGTATTTGGAAGAGCCTCTTTTAGCTTTTTAAAATCTCGGGCTTTTAAAAGACTATCATTTAGGCTAAGTTCTTTAAGATTTTTCAATTCGCCAATCTGCTCGGAATACTTACCTATAAGTCCACTTCCAGAAAGATTCAGTTTGACTAGATTAGGACAGGCAGCTAACTTAGCAATGCCATCGCCTTCTATATTTAATGATTTAATACCTAAAAAGGTCAAATTTTGGAATGTGGAGGCTACGTCAAAAAATGAATCATCATTACAAGCTTCAAGCGATAGTAATTCAACATTTGGGATCTTCTCTCTGAGGTAATCCAATGCTTTAAGGCCCTGTGGATGCCCGCCAATATAAAGTTGATTTAAATTATATAAAACTGGCAATTGACTTAATTCATTATCGTTTATACCAGTACCGCCGTAGATTAGGTGTGATAAATTCTCAGCCGGAATACAGTTGAAATAATTACATGGCCCATCAAATCTTAGTGTAAGACCTTTTAGCTGACTGAGCTTGGATAAATACTTTACAAAATTTGCATCCTTAAAATATTGGCATACCAAATCAGTAATATTCAGGGAATCTTTGATAAAATCGAGTTCACTCGAATCAAAATTTGCATTTTCTCCAATATTTATCTGTAGTCTTTCTAAAGATATAAAGCGTTTCAAATCTTCATTGATATCTGATGTTTCTAAAGATCCTAATCTTAGGCCTTTTAAGTCTGTTGGGAGAAAATTTAAACAGTCCGATGAAATATTATGAGATATACTAAATTTGCTTAGTGAATTTGTTTGCAATAATTCGTAGCAATCCGACTCATTAAAGTCATTGACTTTTATATCTAGCTCTTCGCAGCTACTTGGCCTTACAAGTTTTAAGTAGTGCGATGGACAATTAAGAAAAGATAGTGAAAATAATTGGCCAATTTCAATCGGTTGCTCTATCGTAGACCTTTTATTTACCTCCAGTCTATGCCCACCTGCGTTTCCAATATATTTAATCCTATATTCTCTGCAATATTTTTGTAAATCCATTTTTATTCCCTTGATAATACTTTACAGGTTATCCCGCACAGTCCTACAAAATTTGCTAACATTAACTCCACCAGCATGGCATTACAACATCTAATGACATCATAGGCTTATGCGTTTGGCAATGGAAATAATCGGGTTGATACAAAATCGTATGTCTTTATAGGGGGGTATGTACGATCACCTAATTGCAGAACTTTCAACAGTTCCTCTAAGCTTATTGGCAGAATCCCAAAGGATTTCTTCCATTGATTTTGTTTTTTTTGCTGCTTTAGCCATAATTTTATTTTCTTTATCTAAACGATTGAGTTTATTAAGCATCCCCATAATGACACTAACGATTACTTAGGGGAGGGCAAGCTGAAAGTAGTGAATTTTAAAGTCAGCAATGGGGCAAGATTCTTGAATTACATGATTGTCCAATTATCGTACAGATAAACAAAGGGAAATAAACACAAAGAACTAACTTAAATACAGATTTGATTACACTATTTCAGTAGTAAATCGGAGTTTCTCTAAAACCGCTAAAACTTACACAAACTCTAATGATTACTGCGCCATGATTGGCGTGGCTCATTATGTAGAGTTTGGGGCATTTAGCGGTGCCTAGAGAGATGCATTTTGAGTTACGCTTTTTTGTTTACCAAAAGGATAACAAAGCATGGATCGGATAAAGAACATAATCTTAACTTTCATCATCTGCATTTTCGGTTGCTATGCAGATGATATTATCATTTTCAAATCTAACAAAAAGCTGGTTGGAACCGTTTTAAGTTATAAAGACGGAAAACTTAAAATCCAAGACAAGAGTGGCAAAATAAAAATAGGCCCAATCACTTCAATCAAATCAATCAAATTCGATACGAAGAAATTCAGTCAGTTTGAAGGTGTTGAGAGTAAAACAACAAGAAAATATAAAGTAATGAAAAAGAATCCAAACAAAAAAAAATATCGCTTTAATGAAGATAAATTCGAGGGAGTAACAAATATAAAAAACAAAAATTGGTTTGAGGCGAAAGCACTTTTTTATGTTCATATGGACAATGCAGGAAAGAAACCACCCAAATTATTTTTTAAGCTAAGGATGGCGTTGTTAAAAGGGCAAGCCATTAGAGTTAGGCAAATAAAATTTATTGATTTGGAAAATCGACCGAATACTATAGATGTTAAATCTGGCAATATCCGCATTGGAAAAAGTAGTCGATTTTCTCAAGAGATTTATTTAGAAAGTAAAACTGACTTGATGCAAGTTGATGAAGAAGTTCAGCCAAGCTTTCTGCATTCTGTTGCATTAACAAAGTCAGAAATAAGATTCACAAATGGTAAAGACAACCATGATTATTCTCCCACTAAAGCTGAGAGACAAATGGCGAAAGATATTTTGAGTATTTTTAAGACATTAAATAAATGAGACATATCTCAAGAATAGTATCATAGAAAGTCTTTTTAAATGGTAAAAACTTCTTAGAATAGCATCCGTTTTACTATCAAACGGGCTTGGTTTATACGTGTTTTTTCTCGCTTTTTGGCTGTTTTTCTTCGAAAAATACAGGTGCATCTTCCATTAAGTCGTTTTCTGTTGTAGCGTTCAACATTTCCTGTCGGATTGATTCCAATGCATTTGCCATATCCAAATCACTATCATTATCTGCCCATTTTTCTGGATCAGTATGAACAAGGTAAGACGTTAAGGCCTTAACATTTGGAGGAGATTGTTTGGTGATTGTCTTTTCAACGATTGTATCATCATATGTAATTTTATTTGAGTCAGGGTCTTGCATTCCCCTCTTGGTGATATGCGTTTCTTCATACACAAAACCTATCGCAGCACGATATAATGCATGCTCGACTAGTAGCTGTATTTGCTTTTCATAATCTACTTTGATGGATTTGCAGGCATTAAGGTTTGTGACCCAATCCACAAACTCTAGGTAAGTTACACCCACTGACTCACAAGCATCATGGTATGTATGGCCTTCTAATATCATAGGCATTACATTGTTTACAATTTCTTTCTTCTTTGCTAGGCTACTCATATTAATAATGTATGTTTATTAAGTAATTATAGCAATTTTATTTGATAAAAAATGATTAATTAATGCTCTTTAGAAGGTGGCTTTTCCTCAAAATATTATGCCGATTTAAATTAATATAAGGCAATTTTATGGTAAAAAAAATGGTGAGTCGCTTGATGATGATGCAACCTTATGGCAATACATGACCTTAGATAAATTTATCGATTTCTGCTATAATAAACACCTTTATTTGACTCCTAATCGATACTGGGTAAATTATAGCTCCTAAGAAGCTTCTTATATTTCAATGATTTTGCTGCATTCTCAAGGTTAGGGTAAATACTGGCTTCTTCAATGCCAAACCTATATATCAGCCTTAATACTTCGAATGCCTCTGTTGTCGGAAGAGTAATCTTCCTAAACATTGATGTTTCTTCACTGCATAAGTTTCCACTATAAGTATTCTCAGACGAATCTTCATCCCAGATTTCTGACATACATTTAAAACTTCCCTGGTCATTTAATCTCAAATCTGTTTTTTTATAATATGTAAAGCACCCAGATTGAGCTTTTAAATTTAGATTGTCCATTAATGATGTACGAACAAAAGCAATAGGACTCCTATTTGAATTTGTATATTTTGTGTTAAATGCCCAGACACTAATTTTATCGGGAAATAAACCAGATGATATTCTCTCAGTTATCAAGCTATCTAGCGTTTGATGATGTTCGATAGCGATACTGTTATTGATATTTGCATCATCATATTTTCCATTTAGATTCAATTCATATTCGTCTCTTATGAAATTTAATACTTTTTCAGCAGCAAAAAATGCTGCAATAAAGGGAGAATCTGTCCAATCCAAGAACCTTGTGGGAATTCCATAATGCTGTGCTAATGCGATATATTCAATAACTTCTGTATTTGGAAAATTGGGAATATCTATAAGAATCTGCTCTTCGCTTTTATTCTCGGGCTTTAGGTCGAAGATATTGACACGTAATTGGCCAAGCATATCTTTGATATGAAATGGAAAAGGTGAAGTTGAAATCTCATCAGCTTTTTGCATAAAAAGGTGAATATTAGTCAATTCTGACAGGATCTGATCATATGGATCATCTTTGGGATTCCGAAAACTAGATGGAACTAATTGATAATTTGAATCTGACTGGCCTCTAAATACCCAATCCATAGCAGGCCTATTTGATGCAACCACATCTTCAATCCACAGATCTTCTAGTAAATTAAAATAATTCAGAAAATCAATTGCACTCGAAAATTCTTTCTCTATTAATGTATGAATTTTATTAAACATGATATCCTTAGCAAAGATGTTCATCACAGATAAGTATCTATTTCATTACCTTGCCCATTGCAAAAATTCACCATACAAACCCGTGTGATCTTTAACTATACAAAATAAAACGCTTTTTCCAATGGTTAGGCCCCTAAGAAATATCTTTGGTGTGGATAAGGTTTATGAGAAAGTAGGTCGAAAAGATGTAACAAAGATGTAACCGAGCTACTTTTATCTAACTTTTCTCAGTAATAAAAAAGCCCCTGTAGCATGGAATTACTGCTAACAGGGGCTTGTGCTGGAGCCAGCGATCGGAGTCGAACCGATGACCTATTGATTACAAGTCAATTTCCCATCATATTAATATATATTAATATGATTTTATAATTCTATTTATTAGCCTCAAATACATTGATTTATACACTTTAACTATTAATGTATATTAATACATATTTATGCAAAAGATGTAACATAGATGTAACAGATTATTCAATAGGAGCATATAATGGGTAAGAGTATTAATTTCACCAAGGCAGCTATAAACGAAATTTCTCCTGAAAATAAAAGGGTAATCGTTAATGACACGAGCAATAGATTCTTAAAGTTGATCGTTCAGCCATCAGGTCTGAAATCATTCTATTACGTTCGGAGATTAAAAGGGATTACAGAAAAGCATAAGTTAGGTGACTTTCCACACCTTTCTGTGAGTTTGGCACGTGAAGAAGCTAATAAAATGTCGCTTCAAATTGCTCTGGGGCATAACCCAATGCAAGAGATTAAAACGAACAAAAAAATATGCACAATTAATGATTTATTTGAAATCTACCTAATTGAGCATGCAATCAATAAGGTTGATGAAGGAAGACAAGATAAATCTCTATTTGAAAAATACGCATCTAAGAAATTTAAGCGAAAAACTATAAATGATGTTACAAAAGATGATATCCGAGCTATTCTCCGAGAAGTTCGTAAGACAAAAGTATTATCAAATAGGGTACTGGCATTACTTTCAAAACTATTTAATTTTGCTATCGATATAGATATGCTTGATTCAAATCCATGCAATGGAATTAATAAATACCCTGAGACACCTCGCAAAAGGCATCTATCAAAAGAAGAGCTCCCCAAGCTGCTTAAAGCCCTAGATGAAGAAACAAATCAGACTTGGAAGGATTTTTTCTACTTACTTCTTTGGACAGGCGCAAGAAAAAACGAAATCCAAAAAATGAAATGGAATAGTATATTGCTTGATGAATCTAGGTGG
>JALJPK010000171.1 GCA_022968985.1 Pseudomonadales bacterium
ATTGGTTGTTTGATTAATCTGAGTATGATTCCCAGACTGAGTAATGGTTGCTCCACCATTAGTCACCACCCCACCTTCAGGGCCTGCAAATGCATGTCCAGTTAACATACTCGATGCAGCCGCACCTAATATCATCATTGGTTTTTTAAGAGAATGTAAAAGTGCATGATTAAGTGCTTTACGTTTTACCATCAATGGTAATACTTCAATCCTTTTTGAATTCTTAGTATTCAAATTTTTAGAATTCTTTTTTGTTTTGTTTAACTGTCTTAATTTCATTTTACTTCTCTTAAAAAGTTATTTAATTTTTTTATTTAAAAATTAAATTTAATTAATCATTATTTATCGCATCTATGCGTTTAATCGCTGGGAACATCCCTTTATTTATAGCGATTAATTTTTTATTTCTGTAGGTCAGGGCAAACCTTAATCTACATATATGTATTATTTATTCTGCTGATTCGAATTGCTCAAAACCATATATTAAATATGCCTGCCCAGAATCTTCTTTATTATTTGAGTCGACATATAATGCACCAATTAATATATCCGATATTCCATCACCATTTATATCTCCAGCATCTGAAATTCGAGCACCCGCTCTACTACCAACCTCAAATCCGTCATAAGTCAGCCCTACGCTTGAACTCATTTCAAATAATGCAATAGAGTCAGGCCAAACATTCTCCGAACCAAAAACAACAAATACTCGCCCCGCATTAATCATTTCGCCTACTTCCGAGTATCTCGAACCTATAATTAAATCATTAATACCATCACCATTAATATCTTCAACGCCATTTAATTCAGCACCCGTATAATCTGCAATTGATTCACCCAGTAATACTAATCCATTGGTACCATTTAATTCAGAAGCCTCCATTAAAGTAGATGGCATTTGAGCTGACCCAAACACAATATATGCTCGCCCAATAAAGTCATCATTACTAATCCCCACAATCAAATCACTAAACCCGTCGTTATTTAAATCTGCTGAAGTAAGTGTATATCCAAATACATCCCCAGAGTTTTCACCCTGAATAGAAAAACCATCTATACCATCAAACTGCACATCATTTAAATCTGAAATGTGTAAATCTTCACGGCCAAAAATAACACCTACTGTACCGGCACCATTAGTTCCATGCTCACTACCTACTCTTAAAGCAATATCATCAATACCGTCCCCATTAATATCGCCTGCACCTGAAACTTCATAAGTTTTTTCAATGACACGCCCGTAAGTAGAAATCAACTCTAAATCAGTTAAATCAATTGATGTAGGCCAGGGTTCTGATCGCCCAAAAAACAAATAGACTGAATTGGGCACCGCTATATCTACTGTGATTTCTGGAATTGCAAAATCAGAAATTCCATCATTATTGACATCACCTAATAAAGCTGACTTTCTTGAGCTTCCTCCGCCACCAATTAACGTAAATCCATTCCCCCCGTCTAACATAGTGACATCAAAATCTGCCTCCCATGGAGAGTCTTTACCAAAAACAATATAAACATCACTCGGGCTTTTTTGACTTATAATCATAAAATCATCAAAACCATCATCATTAATATCACCTAACCCATTAAACTCTGAACCAAGTTGCCCTACATTGATGTGACCGGTAATTTCAAAACCATTTGTGCCATCAAGATCATCAACTTCAAAATCTAAATTCTCATCAAATTTATTAGCACTACCAAAAATCACATAAAGCTTACCGACTGCATTGCCACCTTCAATATCAAACCAGTAAGCGGATACTGCAAAATCATCAAATCCATCATTATTAATATCACCTAAACCACTTACATCTTTACCAAATCGATCATTCTCGACTGCCCCACTCATTGTTAGACCGTTATGACCTTTGATTTTACTTAAATCGATATTTGTAATACCAATTTCCATCTGATCACAAAGCCCATTACCATCTGCATCACTCCAGCAAATATCATCATTTACCACTGAAGGATTACTTGAATAATGATCTGAATTATCACCCACTCCATCACCATCAAAATCGGCCCATTCACCCACTAAAAATGGAAAAGCATCATCAACATCTAAAACAAAATCATTATCATCATCAAGATCGGCATTATCACCAAGACCATCTTGGTCATTATCTAACCACTCAGTGGCATCTAATGGAAATACATCTTCATCATCATTAAAGCCATCGTTGTCATCATCTAAATCCGTTGAGTTAGGTTCAAAGTCTGAATCGGTATCTAACGGTTTTGACTCGGCATCAAGAGGATCCGTTTCTTCTAATTCTTCTACAGCATCAGAATACCCATCATCATCATCATCTGGATCCGTTGAATTTGGCTTAAAATCACCATCGGTATCTAACGGGCGGCTGGCTTCGTATAGTGGATCTGATCCTTCTTCAAGTTCAATTACATCTGAATAACCGTCATTATCATCGTCTAAATCTAATTGATTGGGATTACCATCTGAGTCGGTATCTAACGGGGTATCTGTTGCATCTAATGGATCAGTTTCTACTTGAAGTTCAAATACATCTGAGATGCCATCGCCGTCATCATCGCTGTCTTGAACATCTGGAATTCCGTCAGAGTCTGTATCCAATGGGGTGTGGTTTGCATCTAATGGATCAAAACCTAATTCAATCTCGATTAAATCAGGGATACCATCGTTGTCGTCATCTAGATCCGTTGAATCTGGATCTAAATCTCCATCAAAATCGGGGGGAGTAATATCAGGATTTAAAGGGTCGGTGCCTTCTGATTTTTCCATTTCATCAGAGTAACCATCATTATCGTCATCCACATCTTCGTTATTACCTACGCCATCATCATCGGTATCAACGGTTTCGTCTGGGTCTTTTGGAAAGGCATCGGCATTATCACCTATTCCATCATTATCAGAATCAACGGATTCGTTTTTATCATTAGGAAAGGCATCGGCGTTATTACCTACTCCATCGCCATCGGTATCAACTGATTCTGTTTTGTCTTTTGGAAAAGCATCCAATGAGTTTTTTATGCCATCGCCGTCATCATCCTTGTCACCCGCAGCAGTACAAGACGATAAAAAAAGCACGGCACACAATGCAGAAACCGTTAAGGTTTTGACACGCACAGACCGGACAAACTTAAGGTTAAAATCTAAATTAATATGTTCAAAAGACTGTAATAATTTCATGAATCCCTCATAAACCGATGACCATTGACCCGAAAGGCAAGCAACCACTCACCATAACGATCAAAAAACAAAATAAAATTCCAACGCAGAACAATAACAAATAACCACAACGAATACAGCAAAAAACCGTCAAAAAACCCGTATAAACGTGTGTGTTTTGTAAACTCAATTTACATAAAGATACACAAGATAAATTGTCAATTTAGATACATCTAACATCAATAAAAGCAACTGAATAAAAGCAACTGGATTGTTAGTTTTTTCAAGAGGGTCAGAGTTGTTGAAATCGCTAGTGGTTGGGCTACTCTCAATTAAGTATTCAGCCAAGGAGGTAAGAATAATGCCTAGACAACCAAGAGTTAATTTGCCAAACGTGCCTCAGCACATAATCCAACGTGGAAACAATCGACATATATGTTTCTATCAAAACTCAGATTACCCTGTTTATTTAGATAAATTAAAAGAATACGCCCAAAAATACGATGTTCAAATTCATGCATTTGTGTTGATGACTAATCATGTCCATTTATTGATGACACCAAAAACCGAACAAGGCATCAGCCAATTAATGCAATCTTTAGGGCGTTTCTACGTACGGTATATAAATAACCACTACAATCGCACGGGCACATTATGGGAGGGAAGATACAAAGCAGCATTAGTTGACACAGAGCATTATTTTTTAAAAGTTAGTAAATATATTGAATTGAATCCTGTTCGTGCCAAAATGGTTAAACACCCTGCCAGTTATCCATGGTCAAGCTATCAGGGTAATGCGTTAGATAAAGAAATACGCCTATTAACACCGCATGCCTGTTATATAAACTTAGGAAACACACAGGAAAAACGAAAAGCAAATTATAGAGCGTTATTTAATGATGAAATCGATCAATATTCGATACAACAGATTCGAGAATTTACGAATAAATCATGGGTATTAGGCAGTGATAAATTTCTTAAACAGATTGAAGAGCAGCTAGGCAGAGACATATCGATAGCAAAACACGGAGGCGATCGGCGATCGCAAGAGTTTAAAGGGAAATAAAAACCAGGGTTGTTTTTTCAACAACTCTGACCCTCTTGATTTAACTCTGACCCTCTTGATTTATTCCCATTGCCTACACCAGTATTAGATATATTTAATGTCACCGAACCGTCTGAAATATCAGCAGTTTCGTTCTCCATTATTATCGATGTATTGTTAATATTAATTTCATTTGCAGTAAGGGTTAAATTTGATCCTTTTATTGCTCCATTATCATTATTATATAATTCAAGAATTATAGCCCCCCCGCTATTAATATTTATCGTATTCTTGGCAGATATTGAAACGGAAGTTGTTTCAAGTAATTTATTTATTTTTGCATGAGCTATATCTGAAGAACCACCAATAATATCAAAAGCAATTTGACCATTTACATCAAATAATTCATCACCAATCTTTACATCTACATCGTCGAAATTAACTATATTTAATTCTTCAGGGTCTAATAATAATTCACCTTTAGTACCATTAACTGCATCAGTAGAAACATCACCATAAAACGCTAAATTCTGTTTACCTGAAACTTCAACAAACCCACCGTCACCAGATTCAGATCCACCTTGGGCTGAAATATCACCTTGATAGATAGTAGTTTGATCAGCCCAAACAATGATTTTACCTCCATTGCCTGCTGCTAATGCATCCGCTTTAATTACTGAATCGGCACTTACATAAGTATTGGTTGCGTTTTTAACGTTAGAGTTTGAACCTTGAAAGTCTCCACCAATTAAAATTTCACCACCACCGTCAGCACCTGATGCATCGATAGTGGCAGACTCTGTGATTAAAACCGTGCCACCTAATATTTGTACCTGCCCACCAATATCAGATTCAGTTAAACCATTAACATTTACCGAACCACTGTTTTCAACAATACCGATACCAGTAAGGTGAATGACACCACCGATACTTTCCATTCTACCAGCGGTAATAACACCGTCGTTATTAACCGAACGATCAAAAATATTCTGTGCGACATTACCTTGTAATAATACCTGTCCCGCATTTGCAGTGATGATGCCTGAGTTGTTAATCGACGTGCCTTTTACAACTTCACCATTTTCATCAATAGTGGCAATGGCGTTATTAATGATCTCACCCGACACTTCAAATTTAATTAAGTTATTACCATCAAAATCAACAACTACCTTTTCGCCAGAAGCTAAGTTAACTGAACCAAAATGTGCAATAATCACACCTTGGTTATCAACGCCGTCAGCCACTAAATTTATTGAGCCACCGCTAGCAGCATTTAATAAACCATAGTTAACAATCATGCCGCCTTGAGTAGCGCTTAACTCACTATGCTCCAAAGTAAAATCATCGTTCATAAAGTCATTAGCATTAATGTTCATGCTAGTTGCAACTAAGTTGGCAACATTTACCTGGGAAGTTTCACCAAATACAATGCCTTGATTATTGGTTAAAAACACAGTGCCGTTGGCATCAATTTTACCAAAAATCTGCGAAGCATTTTGATCATGAATATTATTTAAAATAACCGAGCTAGAACTTGGTTGCACAAAACGCACAGATTCATTCACGTCTACGTTAAAGCTGTCCCAATCAATTACTGTATTGTTTGTAGTTTGATTAATCTGGGTATGATTCCCTGACTGAGTAATGGTTGCTCCACCATTAGTCACCACCCCACCTTCAGGGCCAGCAAATGCATGTCCAGCTAACATACTTGATGCAGCCGCACCTAATATCATCATTGGTTTTTTAAGAGAATGTAAAAGTGCATAATTTAGAGGTTTACGTTTTACCATCAATGGTAATACTTCAGTCCTTGTTGAATTCGTCGTATTTAAGTTTTGTGAATTCTTTGATTTTTCTAACTGTCTTAATTTCATTTTTACATCTCTTAATATTGTTTAGTTTTCAATTAATTTTAATTAAAAACTTAATGCTTAGCTTCAATGCTATTAATCACTGGGAACATCCCTTTAATTTGAGCGATTAATTAATTTTGTAGACCATGGTATGCCTTTAAAAAGCTAACCATGCCTTACATTTTATTCTGTTGATTTAAATAAATTAAACCCATATATCAAATATGCTTGACTCGCATTCAACCTATCTTTAGGTGATATCAATGGAGCATTCATAACTACATCATTTAATCCATCACCATCTATATCACCAAGTCCGTCAATATCTAGACCTGTAACACTACTATTTTCATAACCATTAAATGCAAAACCTTGAGTAGCCTCCATACTAAATAAATTAATATTTGAAGGCCACACAGCATTACTACCATAAAGAAGATATACACGACCTGTATCGTCATCTTTACTAACTTCATCCAAATCTGCTTGAGTTGCACTAATTAATATATCTTCGATATCATCGCCATTAAAATCACCTATTGATTTAATTGAATTCCCTGTTAAATCTTTCTTGTTTTCCCCCATCAAAACTAATCCATTAGCACCATTCAAATCATCCATGTTTATTTCTGGAATAGAAGTTAAATCCGTTCCAAATACAACATATACATGCCATATTCTATCTCCATCATTTGGAGAAGCACTCAAGAACACATCTGAAAAACCATCGTTATTTATATCAGCACTACTAATTCTTGCACCAAAATTATCTCTCTCTACATTATCAATCAAAATAATTCCATTACTTCCGTCAATGCCTTCGGGAGATATATCTTGAGCTGAAATGTCTGTATGACTAAATATTACTGCGGCTCGCGAGTCTTCATTTATAGTACTAAATGTTATTACTACATCATCAAAACCATCCCCATTAAAATCACCTGGCGCTCCAAAGCCATAAAGTTCTTGAACAATAAAACCATATTGAGAGAACTCTTCCTCATTTGTGAAATCTATAGTACTTGGCCAGTCTTCATCATTACCTAAGAAGAAAAAGCCTTTACTCAATGTTTCAATAATAAAATCAGAATATCCATCTCCATTAATATCTCCTAACTTCACCACTCCACGTTGAGAAGTAACTTGACCATCTACTATGTTAAATCCATTTAATCCATTTAAAGATGTCAAATCAAAATCTGCATCCCAAGCATTTCCATGACCAAATATGACATAGGTTTCCGTTTTAGCAGAACCTATAATAAAATCATCGAAACCATCTTTATTTATATCGCCCAAAGCTGACATTTCATATCCAAGTTGCTCACTTTGAATTGATCCAGTGATTCTAAAGCCATCTGATCCATCTAATGGGGCATCTTCTGAAAAATCGATATTACTTTCACCTTTTTCTGCCTTACCAAAAAAGACGTAAACCTGACCAACATTTGTAACAACACTGTCTACAGGTTCGTATCTTAAAGCAGAAACCGCATAATCATCAAAGCCATCACCATTAATATCACCCAGACCACTCACCGATTGCCCCATTCGATCATTTGCTTTTGCTCCATCTATGGTTAAACCATTATGGCCGTGTAATTGATCCAGGTTAATATCAGTAATACCAGCTTCCATCTGATCACAAAGCCCATTACCATCAGCGTCACTCCAGCAAACATCATCATTTACTACTGAAGGATCACTTGAATAATGATCTGAATTATCACCCACTCCATCTCCATCAAAATCGGACCATTCACCTACTAAAAATGGAAAGGCATCATCAACATCTAATACCAAGTCATTATCATCATCGGTATCGGCATTATCACCAAGACCATCTTGATCATTATCTAACCATTCAGTGGCATCTAATGGAAATACATCTTCATCATCATTTACTGAATCATTATCATCATCTAAATCCGTTGAGTTGGGTTCAAAATCCCCATCGGTATCTAACGGTTTTGAATCGGCATCAAGAGGATCAGTATGTTCTAATTCTTCTACATCATCTGAATACCCATCATTATCATCATCTGGATCCGTTGAATTTGGTTTAAAATCACCATCGGTATCTAGCGGTCGGCTGGCTTCGTATAGTGGGTCTGATCCTTCTTCGAGTTCAATTACATCGGAATAACCATCGTTGTCATCGTCTAAATCTAATTGATTGGGATTACCATCTGAGTCGGTATCAATTGGGGTATCGGATGCATCTAGCGGATCAGTTTCTACTTGAAGTTCAAATAAATCGGAGATGCCATCGCCGTCATCGTCTAAATCTTGAACATCTGGAATGCCGTCTGAATCTGTATCCAGTGGCGTGTTGTTTTCATCTAATGGATCAAAATCCAATTCAATTTCTATTAAATCGGATACACCATCGTTGTCGTCATCTAGATCCGTTGAATCTGGATCTAAATCTCCATCAAAATCTGCAGGAATGCTATTTGCGTTAACCGGGTCGCTGCCTTCACTTACTTCAACAGTATCAAAATATCCATCATTATCGTCATCCACATCTTCGTTATTACCTACGCCATCATCATCGGTATCAACGGTTTCGTCTGGGTCTTT
>JALJPK010000172.1 GCA_022968985.1 Pseudomonadales bacterium
GGATTTAATATAAAATCGTCACTTTTGTTTGAGAAGGTAGTGTATGAAAACCTCATTAATGCCATATTCTGCATTGACCCAACTGTAGATTTAATAAAGAATCGTCACTTTTGTTTGAGAAGGTAGTGTATGAAAACCTCATTAATGCCATATTCTGCATTGACCCAATTGTAGATTTAATAAAGAATGGTAACTTTGGTTTGTGATGGCAATGTGTGGAAACCTATGGGCATATTTGCATTATTTCCATTATGCCCAAACATACAAGTTTGATAAATAGCAGGACTGCCTTCCACTTTAACTTTGGAGCTGCCCTTCACCGGTTTGGCTACCGATCTTGATTTACCCGAGATTAACCCCCCTAATGTACCAGGTTCGTCGCCATTAGATGAGCCCACTTTACTCTTCATAGTAAACGCACCTTTATTTTTTACTTTTACTTTTTTTGATTCTTTTTTAGCACGATTTAACATTGCCATATTAGGATATGGCAAAGGTATCGGTGATGGTGCCATCGGTGTTTTACAAACATCAGGAAACGCTTGAGACATTCCACCACCTTTAGAAGACATTCCAAACATATAATCACCTACCCTAAATTAATTTTATCGCCGTCGATATTGACGTTTTTCTTGGCGTGAATCGTAGTTGATTGAGATTTTAACTGGAAATCATTTTCAACGATTGTGCGCATGCGTTTTGTTTTAGTTTGATGCAGTTGCTCAATAGTACGATAAATATTTTTAGCTTTCTCTAAAATTCGATCCGCTTGAGTTTCTATTTTTTTAGCCATCAATTTTGAATGCTCTACAACAGTGGATAATGTTTTACCTGTAAATCGACTGCTTTGAATCTCAATATCAGCCTGAGCTGACTTAATGGCTAAATGTTCAGTTGATAAACTGACACCTTGACTTGAAAAATTCATTGAACTTTGATTATCGTTATTGGTTACTCGAATTTGTGCTGCCGTATTACTTTGCAAATCAATCACACCCATACTATGGCATTTAATATTGTTTGCACTGTTTAAAAGAATATCCCCGTCCAATGCATTAAATGACAAATCACCTTTTGGTGAATATATTTTACTGGTTTTATTAACCGCGTCATATTCAAAAAGCATATAACCATTTTCATCTTCGATGCTTAAACATTCATGGCCGTCATTAATAGATGACTTAGCTTTTGCACCACTTTTACTTTCAATCTGACTTGATTTAAAGTCTTGGTTTTTCTGATTAATAACACCAATTATGTAACATAATTGCAGATGCTCACCACTGACTAAAACGTCATCACCTAATTCAGGTCGATAATTATTTTGCATCAAAGCACTTTTTGCTTCAATCACTAAACTTGATCCGACATGATCAATACGCACCCAAATTTTCTCATCTTTAATACGTGTCACTAAAGCAGGTTTGGTATAACTTTGAGACATTAAATTATTTTGTATTTCTAAAAGATTTATCATTGTTTTACCCTTTAATTAGCTTTAGCTGGTTTTGGTTTCCATGTTTCGGCTAACGCCAATAATGGATCAGTATTTAACCAATCTTGTTTATTAGCCCCCTGCCATATCACATTATTTTCAAGCATTTTATGAACATTTACACCTTGTAAGTTTGCCCCCATAAAACTGGTTGCTATACATTTTGCATGTGAAAGGTTGGCAAATTTCAGATTAGTATCATGTAACACAGTTTCATTTAAATTAGCCGAAGTTAAATCACATTCACTTAAATCCGCTTTGAAAAAATTGGCTTTTGTTATATTTGTATTTTCAAAACAAGCTGCTATCAACTGGGTATTTTGAAAATCACTACTCATTAAACTGGCATCCGTAAAGTCTGCTGCTAAAGCTGAACTATTGGCTACTTTACAATAATCCATTGTCGCTTCTGTAAAATCAACCTGATCCAAAATACTATTATCAAAATTACAACCCAATAGATTTGCATGGGACAAATCAGAGTCAGTGAAATTACTATAAGATAAATCCAGTTTTTCAAAATTAGATGTTTTAAAACTACTCGCAATAATTTCACTATTCTTGAATCGGCAATTACGTAAATCATGCCCCGACAGATCAATATTATAAATATGGCAATGTTCAAATTTAAGTTGATCTATTTCACTATCAACCAAATCAAAAGAAGTAATAGTTGAATAACTAAAATCAACATTCTTTAATTTTGCTTCGGCTATCTCATTTGACAATAAAGTGGAATGGTCAAAATTAGCATTTTCTATTTTAGTATTGGTAAAAATACAGTCTTCAAAAAAAGACTCATTTGCAAGCACCTCAGTGAACGTTGATTCAGTGAAGTCACAATTGGATAGTTTAGTTAGCTTAAAATTACTATTGTCTAATACACTTTGAATAAAACCACACTCATCAATATTCGCCGATTCAAAGCTGCTACTATTTAAATTACATTGATCAAAGATCACTTCATTTATAATTGAGCCATTAAAGCTACAACCATTTAACACACTACCGGTGAAATCACTTTCTATAATTGTTGTTTCAACAAACTTAGATCGAGTCAGCTGTGTATTAACAAAGATAACATTTGATAAATCTAAATTAGAAAAATCACTATTTTCTAATTTAGCGCCTGTAAAATCAGCGCCATTAATTTGCGCTTGTTTAAAATCAATACCACTTAAATCTGAATCAACAAAAGAGCATTGTGAATAATCCCCCTTTAATTGCAGTAAATGACTTAAATCCATATTCACACAAGACAATCCCGAATATTCACATTGTGTTAGATCAATAAGTTTAGGTAAACATTGCTCATATTTTAAATATTGAATAACACTTTGACGAATATCAAGTTCAGTTAAATCACAATTATTCAAAGTACAGCTTAGTATTTGTGATTTTTGAATTTTTACTGCATTTAATAAACTGCTATCAAAATGAGTATTTTCAAGCTGCGTATTTAAAAACGTCGATCCATTTAAATTTATTTGATTAAATGTTGTTTGTTTTATATTTGCATCAACAAAGTCACATTCTATAATATTTGACTGTTTAAATTCACAATCATGAATATTAATTGCACGACAATTATTTTGTTTAAACTCGGATTGCGCCAGGGTTGATTGAACCAATGAAAGTCCACTTAAATCGGCAAAATCAAATTTACATAACGTTAATTCTGTATTATTAAATAATGACAAAGTTAAATCAGCACCTGAAAAATCACAATAAACTTGCGTAAATCCAACAATATCATTTTGTTGATACTGTTCCTGTGCAGTTTCGGGTAAATCTAAATCGGATATCAATACATCTGACTGAGCGACACTGTCTGTAAACTCTCTATTACCTTCAATAATACACTGACTGAAATTTGCCGCTTTTAACTGTGCATTTACAAAAGAGCAGTTTTTAAATACCGAACCTGTAAAGTCGACTGAATTTAAAATGGCGGCATCAAATATTACTCGTTCAAAGCGCTTATTTGATAAGTCACCTTGGTAGAAATCCTTACCTTTAAAATTCAAATCTTCAAAAATACTTTGTTTAGTTTTTTGTAATTCTTTTAGGTTTTGTAAAATCTCTAATTCTTTATTGAGTGTCATATTCATCCCTGAGCAAGTTTGCTTTCATATAAAATGGTTTGTTTGATGTTGATACCCAATAGTTGAGCATCTAAAAACTCCACTTCATAACAATTGCTTCCTGATAGGTTTGTTTTTAATAATTGGCTATTTGAAAAATTAGACTGAAACAAATTAGATTGACTTAAATTCGCTTCATTTAGAATAGTTTCACTAAAATTACTATTTGCTGCATCTATTGCAAATAAATTGGCACGAGTTAAATCAGAACCTTGAAAACTAGCATCAGTCAAAACAGCGTGTGAAAAGTTAGCATCTTTTAATTGGGTTAATTCCCATACCGATTCTGTTGCTTTTATTTGTTCGAAGTTTGTATTTTCAAAAACACTGCCTTCGTTTGTTCGAAATTGAGTTAAATTACTTAAACGAAAGTTGACATGTTTAACCTGTGTTTTAGCAAAGCTGGCGTTATTAAAATCGGCTAGACTAAAATCGCAATTTACAATTATGGCTTCAGAAAAATCCGCCGCTTGCATTGTCGCTTTTTGAAAATTAGAATCTTTTATATTCGTTTCACTAAAATTACAAGATGGTGCAACACATTCATAAAATTCACAATTTTCTATTTTCGACTCACTTAAATCTGCTTCTTCTAAAATTGTTTGGCTTAAGTCAACATTAATTAATTCACATTGATTAAAATCAACAAAAGACAAATCGGCTGCTATTAAGTTGGTTTGTTTTAATGTGGCCTGTGACAAGTTAGCCGCTACAAATTTACAATTCGATAAATTACAATTGTTTAAATTGGCTTGAGTTAATATCGTATCACTAAAATCACTTGCACTAAGTACTAATCCAGAAAGATCCACTTCAGATAAATCTAAACCAACGAATGATCTTTCGCCATTTTTATATTGATTAGCTATCGTATCGCGATCAATAGTTTGAATATTTTCTGACATAATTATCCTTTAAACCTTGCCCGGAAACAAAATATCAATATGCGCTTGCGACAAACCTTGATCCATTAATGTTTGTTTCATTTGCTCTTGAGATTGATTCATTATTTTATCCGCTTCAACACTTGAAGAATCCATAGCTTGAATTTGTTCAGACAATTTAGCGCTTGGGTCACTGCTATTAAAAATACTCTCGATACTAAGCGCTGTAAAACCCGCACTTAACATTTGAATTTTGCTTTGATTAATAGCATTTTCAAATGGATCTTGTATTACTGTGTCTTGTGTATCTTCAATTACTACCTCTTCTTCAGGTTCAACTTCATCTTCTATGTCATCAAATTCTGCGACTGGTGTAATTAATACATTAAAGGCAGATTGATGATCGTCTTTTGAAGCCGCAGGCCCCTCTATGGATTCTTGTTGTAGATACACATGAGTTAACTCACTAAAAGTAGCTGTTTTTACTTTGGTTACACCACGCCAAACTAACTGTAATTGCTGTGTGTCCATATCCACATACAAAGTATCTAAGCTTAATACTATTTCTTTAAATTCTTCATCGACATCAGGTTCTACTACAAAACATCGTGGTAAAACTTTGGGTAAATGACATTCAAAGTTTGAAAACTGTGGATGCATATTTTTACAGGTTATGCTTTCATCACCATTTAAAAATCCATCTACTTGCAGCGATTCATGTGCGGCATTAAAATAGACCCAATCAAAATCTTCTGGTAACCATGGCCAGCGATCTTGTTGCCATTTTTCATCGTAAGTGCCTAAATTTTTAGCGCGTTGGGACCAAGCGCGATTAAAAGGTAAAAAACTGGCGGGTTCTTTTTCACCTAAACTCGAGTCATAAACATTAGACATCCATTTAATACCTTCTTTGTTGGCTTCCAAGCCTTTGCCTACTGTATTTTTTTCAAAATCCAATCCACCATAGCTATTTTCAAAACTAATTGGCATTGTATTAAATGGCTCTGGTTCAGATAAACTTTCACCCATCATTGAGGGTAATGCGTATCGATCCCCCACAACCGTAAGTGTTCTTGAATTACCCCCTACTGCAAAACTGACTTCACATTGTCTCATTGCTTTTTGATCAGGAGTATAACAACTGCCTTTTAATAATAAATCAGCGCCCTGCTTATAATACGCAAAATCAGATTCATAGATTAATCCTTTATTAGGATTAAACCCCTCAAATATATCACCCGTTACCATTAACGATTCAACTTGCACAGCAATGTCGTTTGGCACTAATGTAAAAGTACCTTTAACAATTAAGGTTAACGAGTTATCGGGAAAATCTTTTTTACTAGCAATCCACGCAACTTGTAACAAGGTTGGGTTAACAACTTCTATACTCATGTTTTAATTCCTCATGAAAATTCAATAAAGATAAGCACCATTAGGTAACTAAAAACCAACTATTAATTAACTATCATTTAACTATCAAACAAGCGTTAACCCACTGTTAATTCACCCGCTTTACCTAATTTTACTTTACCTTTAACACTCATTTCTTTGGATTTAACCTTGATGTTTTTGCCGTCAAACATGATTTGATTACTGTTATCGTTTAATATTTTTAATTTTTTATTTTTCGATTTTAAAATGATCACACCATCTTTATTGATGTCTAATTCACCACCACCTTTTCTTGTCAAGCGTATACGGGCATCTTTGGCGCAACTTAAATCCACAAAACCTTTTTTATTGATTTCAATTTTACTTTCTTTTAATTTGTTTTCGATGGTAGTTGAACCATCTTTTTTCAATACAATATCAGCTGCTTCTTTATCTTTTCCATCGTTTGTTGCCAAAGTTAATTTATCTTTTGCCAATACTAATTGCGCCGCGCGTTTACTGTTTTCTGATTTTGAGCCTTTTACTGTAGATTTACCCTTCAGATCTTTAGCCGCAAGTAATGCTGCTGCGCTAATTGCGGCACTTAATGCAAATATGGTGTCCTTGTCTTTTTTATCAGATTTATCTTGTTTGGCTTTTTTAACTATCTCTAATACAGCCCCATCTTTTAACGCATTTTTAATTAAGTCTTCGCCTTTGTCTGTATCCTTTTTGACTTTATCAATCAGTTTTTTATAATCGTCGCTTGTTGCTGTATCCACATATAACTGTACTTTTTCAAGGGATTCTATATGTTCATTTTTTGATATTTTATGCGCGTCACCAATCACATAATCAAATGTATCTTCATATGAAAAACTTACCGATGTATTTTTAACAACATTAACGTTACCTGCGTATGAAACATTTAACTGGCCCGCTACATTAATATTGGTTTTTAAACCTGTATTCGCCACACTTTGTAAACCGTCTACATAGGTTTCATTGTCACCAAATTGATACGCATCTGATTTTACATTGGCGACGGTACTGCGTTTAAACCCTGCTTTTTTATCATGGAAAAAACTGTCATGGTAGGTAGTGTCTTTTTTAGTTTTTGTGACACCATTATTGATTTTTAAATCGTATTCACCACTGTCGATAATTTCAAATTTTTCACCCATCGTCACTGATAATTTATCGCCATCGGTATACTCAAACCAACTTGTTTCATCGCTGTTAAATAAATGCGCTTTGTCTTCTGTGCTTTTAGAGGTTTCAGTGAAGTTATCTTCTTTACGATTGATCCCCATTCGTAAATATGAATTCTCGCCATCTTTATATGGCACCAACACTGAGAAGTTATTCTCTAACTCAGTGTCATTTGTATTAACACTCTTTTTCAAATCAACGACCAATTTTTCGGATTTTTCTTTTTTCTTTTTCTTATCGTCTTTTTTGCTTTCTGCCATTTGCTGTTGCTGTAATACTAACGACTGGGTTGAATTATCCATAGACTGCACAATAGGATTATTTTGTGCAGTATTTATTGATTCAATATTAAGCGTTTGATTTTGAATGGACTTAGCTATATAACCAATTTTTTGTTGGCCTTGTTGTTTGGCTGCACCGTCATCAGACTCTTCTTTTTTCTTCTCTTTACCCTGACCATCGTTAAATGTCATTGTAATACCGCTGTATGTTTTAATGACATTACTTGTATTATTTTGCGCGTTCACCACACTTTGTTGCACATCATTGGGTAAACCAGCCATTATGATTGGCCTGTCTACATCACCATTAATAAACGATATCAATACTTGTGTGTCTGGGGCTAATGGAAAATGCATTCCACCATTTTCACCTGTATAAGGTTGTGCCATAGGAATACGATGTGAAGCTTTACCGTCCTCTACACCACTAATATCAAAACCCATTCTTACTTTATAACGTCCTTTTTCATCCACGTCAGCACGACCAAAATCTTTTTCAGCGCTTTCAATTGTACCTAACATCATGCTGTAACATTTTGGTACCGCAGTGATTCTTTGTGCTCTAAAATTCAGTTTAAAAGGAATACAATCAAAACTATTATGATAAATTGTATTACCTATATTACCCCATGAGATGATATCTTGAGATCCAAAATGACTAACTGAAGTCAA
>JALJPK010000173.1 GCA_022968985.1 Pseudomonadales bacterium
AATAAGTAATGATAGTCAAGCGTTACATAAACAGGTACAAAAATTACTTGAGAAGACTAATTCTAATTTACAATTTTTTGAATTAGTCGGAAAACAATGGCCAACAGACCCAAGCTCACCAGCATACGATGTTAATCAAAACAATGATGCAAACCCACCCGTTCTACCTGAGGCTGTCACAAATAAATCTGGCGGTAAACCAACACCCGTTTGGCTAACTAATATGGTAATGGAAACATATTTTCAAGGTGCGAGTACAGGTGGTACTGATCAATCGTTATATAACGTTGAAATTGCTAATGAACAAGCGTGGAATCAAATTCAAGGATTCAAAACACACGGCACCAATACCGATCGAATTTTTGGAACAGAAAGTTGCATTGGATGTCATTTCTCATCATCAATAGCAACCAGTATCAGTATTGATAAGACCACTCAGGTTAAAACGGCGAATTATGACATTCCAGGTAGTGCCGATTTTAGTTGGTTAATCCAAAATAAAGTGCAGTTTAAAAAATAAACTATTAAAACAATATAACTTGAATTAATTGTCGAGGAAAAAAAATGTCAATTCAAAAAAAATCGAATTCGAATACTACAAATGATAATAATGTTGTGTATTTAAATACCAATGATAAACCTCATTATGGTTTTGTGCAGGTCAATGATTTTCAACCCAATGTAGAAGGATGGAATCAAATTGGTAAAATTATTGATTATCAATTAATTGATAAGCGAACTGTATTACTGACCAATCACGAACAAATGCAAATTCAATTAAGCTTTATGTCACCAACAACCATGCGATTACGTTTTCGACCAGAAGCCACACCAGATTATCAATTAAATGATGATTCCTATGCTGTGGTAGGAAAAGATTTTCAAGATGTAACACTCACATTAAATGAGGTAGATAAAGGAGGTAAAACATTACATATCAATACATCGCAAATGGACGTATTTATTGGTCTGGATCAATATGGACTAGCTATATTTAAAAATGGAGAATTAATTACTGAGGACTGTTTGGGGAAAAATTTAGTTTATAGCAACGAAGCCGTTGCTTATTTACGAAAGTCGCCAGAAGCAGAGAATTATTATGGTTTTGGTCAAAAAGCTGGGGATCAATTAAATAAAAAACACTTCACAATGACTTGTTTTAATTATGATAATTTTTGTTATCAAGGCAGTGTAGTGATTCCAAAAGGGAATAAACCTGGCCCTTTAAACCCAAGTGAACCTTTATATAATTCCATTCCGTTTATGATTGCTACTGGAAATAATACACAGGGATTATATAGCTATGGTATTTTTGTAGATAATGTCGGTCAAAGTTATTTTAACATGGGGGCCAATGACTATTCAGACATGAGCGGAAAGTATTATTTTGGCTCTTTGTTTAATGATTTTGATGTTTATTTTATTATTGGGCAATCAGATAGTAAAAATAAATTTAACCCTATGCGCAGTGTATTGGACCAATATGCTACATTAACGGGCAAAGCAGCATTACCACCAAAATATGCATTTGGCTATCAGCAAGGTGGATACGGCTATTATAATAAAGAAAAATTGATGACAATTGCAAAACAGTATCGTGAGGCGAATATACCCATTGATGGATTGCATATTGACGTAGATTTTCAAGATAATTATCGAACTTTTACAATTAGTCCTGAAAAATTCCCAAATCCAAAAGAAATGTTTGATGAATTACATGGCATGGGATTTAAATGTTCAACCAATATTACCGGCATTATCTCTGCTAACCCTTTAGATGAAAAAGGCAACCGAGGTACACCATACCCAGCAAGGGACAGTTTTGTTGAAATCACACAGGACAACGAAATAATTATTAAAGATAATGTTGAAGTTCCCTTTATCTTTAATACACGAGACCAGCAAGGAGTGAGCCCCGATTTATTTATTGCCAATGAAAGTTATGGTGACAATAAAACAGCTATTTACCCAAATGGTTATAACCCTTATTCATATCCGACACCTATGCACCCTAACGGAGAAGACGCCTTAGAAACCTATGGTTTTTATTGTGATATAGCGAATAAAAAAGTGCAAAAATGGTGGGGTGAACAATACAAGTATTTATTAGATTGTGGTTTAGATATGATTTGGCAAGACATGACCGACCCAGCGGTTGTCCCTAATTTTGATAACGAGACACCTGATAAAACATTACCACTTAATTTAATGATGTATGACCGAGTCAGTGAACAATATCAACCTCATGCGAAAATTCACAATGCATTCGCTATTAATTTAATTCGTGCAAGTTTTGAAGGAATTACAAAATTAAAAGCCAGTGACGATATGAAAGGGTCATATAATTATAATAAACGTAACTTTATTATTGCTCGAGGTGCTTACGCAGGTGTACATCGTTATGCCGGCGTTTGGACAGGAGACAGTGCTTCAAGTTGGGATTTCTTAAAAATAAATATACCGGAAGTTATAAATTTTGGATTATCAGGTCAAGCGATATCTGGTTGTGATATTGGCGGATTTGCCAATGGCTCAGCAAGTGAAGGTAATGGCATTACAAATTATGAATTGTTTACCCGCTGGATGACAATGGGGGCATTTATGCCTTGGTATCGTAATCATTACGATGCTTATACAAAAGAATTTCAAGAACCTTACAAATACGCAGAGCCCGTCCCTAGTCATTGTCGTAAATACATTAATATTCGTTATCGTTTAATACAATTATTTTATGACGCTATGTATCAAAACACTATTAATGGCTTACCTATTGCACGTGCCTTATTTTTAAATGAACCACAAGATCCTGAAGTATTTAACCATTTAAGTGACCAATTTTTTGTAGGTGACAATCTGTTAGTGTCCCCAATTGTTGATCAGGGTGTTGAGCATCGTGATGTATACTTGCCTAAGGGCAGCCAATGGTATGTGTATTCAGATAACACTCATGCTTTAGGCGCTGCCACTAACGGAGGTAGCACTCAAAATTGGTATGCACCGCTTGATATTGTACCGTTATATGTTCGTGAGGGGGCCATTTTACCGCACAGAGAACTTGAGCAGTATGTTGGGGAATTAAAGGTTAACCCAATTACATTTAATATTTATCCTGGTAAAGATAGCACTTATGCACTTTATCAAGATGACCAAGTAACCACTGACAACATATCAAAACAGGCTTATCGAACAAGCACGATTTCCCACAAAGGGATTAAAGACGGTCAAAAAATAAGTATTGTTAGAGAGTATGATAAATTCACCCCAGCAGAGAACTTTTTTTATGTTAGTTTATTAGGCACTAATAAACCTAACTCAGTAAAACGAGGCAATATAAAATTAAAAGATGCAGGAACTCCTGAGGCGCTAGCTAAACTTTCTGGGAATGGTTTTTATTATAATGAATCGATTAAAACGACTTATATCAAAGTAATGGACAATAATGTGGCCATTGACTTAGATGTGTTATTTTAGTTTTAGAATAATAGTAAAGTTGGAATCAGTGTTTAATCACTGATTTCAACAATTTTAAACGTTAACGCCCCTCTCTTGCTCATCACCTATATAATCCAGCATGCATAATATTTTTATTTAATAGAGTATCAAAAAGAAAACCAAGACAAAAAAGACTACTTAAACAGACGACTATTTACACAGACGACTATTTACACAGACAACCAGACTAATTCAGTTTAAAAACAATATCAGAAACTTCATTGCATTATTTACTTAATAAACAATTGTCACCGCTTATTTTAGCGGTAACAACATTCAACCCACACAACCATGGCTGGCTGTGTACACTGTTAGCTATCTTTATATTAATGAACATCATCAATTAAAACTATTTGATTTAATTTCGAATATGTTAATTTTTTATACAAGATTTTTAATCCACTTTTTTCAGTGAAAGGTTCATTTAATTTATTAATAGAGGGGATATTCAATTCAACATTCTCCAACTTCATTTTATCAATATAAAGGCACATTTCTTTTTCAGTTTTATCTATTGACAACATTTCAAATATTTTTTCAACTTCTATATCATTAGGACAAATAGATTTTAGGTAAGAAATAACAATATAAAAACCAAATAGTTCATCATTTTTATAATCCTTCAACCCAAGAGCTATCCACCTATTACTATCAATCTGAATAACAATAGCTTCTTCTAAACGCTCTTTTCTTTTATTATATTTCTGTGGTGCGTTAAATTTCGCAATAACTTGCAGCACTCCAGTTTGTTCTGGCAACCCCATAAATAAGGTTTTCACATTTAACATATCAATTCTTAAGTTTTCATTTTTACCTCTAACCAAAAATCTTCCATCAAATGAAAAATAGTCATTTTTATTTAATATTTTTAATTTGATCAAAAAAAGTACAAACAGAATAAAAATTGAACAAAGTATAATTAAGAATAGTGAAATCTCCCTATGCATTAAGTCAAATACTAATAAAAAGGATACTACTAAAATCATTAATGGATAAAATAAACTTGGAAATATTTGCATTAATTTTGGCTTGAAAATCATCTTGTTTTTTAGATTTTCACTCATTACTTTCTCAAGATAAACTATTTACATTAAAATTAATCATACCCTTAAATCACACAACTAGGAAATAAACCAAAAGGGTCATCCACTTTTGTACTTGAAGCTGGCCAATGAGGGTATTGTTTTTTGCTATAAAAATTTTACTTACGTAAACTGTGTATCGTTTTCATTAAATAAAAAAGGTTAGAAAATTGAAATTAAAATATTTATTACTAATGTTAACGACCCTATCTGGTGTTTGTTTTTCGAAAAACATTGTTGAGTTACCTGTTTTGAAGTCTCGATTTATTGCTGAAATACGCCTACCCATGGACGAGGAGTTTAAACAGTCGGGTCTACGAGATTTTAGTTGCCAAGAGTTTTTTATGGACATGGAGGGGTTTAAACTTTTTTCACCAAAATCATCAAATAAAGAAAAAAAGTTAATGAACATCATTTGTGATGATGCTTATTCTGGGCCACAAGCAGCTTGGGATAACCATAAAGAATGGGCAATAAGTGAATATCAAGCAAAATCAATTGTAGCCACTAGTGAATTATTTGAGAATAATAAACACTATGGCGTTGAAAATTTATCAGATGGAAATTATTATACGGCTTGGTCAGAAGGTGTCGAAGGAAATGGAATTGGTCAAACAATAAAATATAATATTGATAGCCGCTGGAGGGATAATAAAAGTGATTTTTTTATTGATTATATTGGTGGTTACGCCAAAAGTAAAAAATTATACCTAGCCAATGCCCGTGTTAAACAATTTAGATTATATATTAATGCAGTACCTGTCGCTTATATTGAAATTGAAGATCAATGGGGTATTCATAGTATTACTATATCCGATCTTGAAAGTTTTAAAATAATTCAAGGCACTACATATATCCAAACTATCAGTTTGCAAATCACCCAGGTCTACCCCGGTTTAAAATATCAAGATTTATTAATTACAGAAATGACAATATCGAGCTGGGTAAATTGATGGATTAATGAAAAAAGGGGTCAATAAAAAAACCAAAAGGGATAAACCAAAGCGAAAAAATGGGTCAAGTCATTTGTTTCACAATACTATGTATATAAGAAAAGTATCATAAAGCAAACGATTTACCCCATTAACATTCATTCAATTAGCTTTGGACAAAAAAAAAGGCCAATCTGTTTAGGATTAGCCTAGATTTTACTATAGATGTCTAATTAGTTAGAAACAAAACAAGCACTATTTACCTGTCTAGGAGTGTTTCATTTCATACTTAATACAACAACATTCAACGTAACATCACAGGTAATACTTCCACTGTAATCCGCCTTGTGATGGTTGCAAAACCGTCACTCGCCGAAATTGTAAATTCATAAATATTATCGACGTTTATATCTAACGGCACAACAAATTGAGGGGCCATTTTAAAAGCCAACTCCCCAGTAACTGAATCAACGCTGATTAACGCAGAATCCAGAGCGTCCACTATTTGATAACTCATCAAATTTCCATCAAGATCATTGGCAATTTCCATTGCAATGTAAGTATTACCCTCGTTAACAACATAAACAATGGCGTTTAGGTCATACCAGGCAATGCTGTCGTTAGAATAAGAGGCTGATAATACGTCGATATATCCGTCGCCGTTAATGTCACCCGTGCTAACAGCAAAAGTTCCCACATCGGTACTGGTAACCATATGTTTAATAAACCCATTCGAGCCATCGTTTTCATACCAAGCACTGTTACCATTATCACTTGATGCCGATAACACATCTATGTCTCCATCCCCGTCTAGGTCTGCGCTGCTAACGGAATAACTGCCACTGGCGTTATTATCAATCACATGCTCAATAAAATTTCCTGCACCGTCGTTTTCATACCAAGCGATAGTATTATCATAAGAAGAGGCCGATAACACATCTATAAATCCATCGCCGTCTATGTCTGCATTACCAACGGAATGTGCACCAATTGCAGTACTTGTAATCACATGCTTAACAAACCCGCCCAATCCATTATTTTCATACCACGCTACGGTGTCATCATTTTCAGAGGCAGCTATCACATCAATATAATCATCATTATTGATATAAGCGGTACTCACTGAAAAAGCACCGTCAGCTGCATTGTCTATCACGTGCTTGATAAATCCCCCTACTCCATCATTTTCGTACCAAGCGACCGTATCATCATCACGCGATGCAGTCACAATGTCTAAATCATCGTCATCGTCTACATAAGCGGTAACTACTGAAAAGGCATGCTTGGCATTACCGTCAATAACGTACTTAGTAAAGCTTTGATTACCATCATTTTTGTACCATGAAACAGTGTCATCACGCCAAGAAGCCGATAACACATCCAAATGATTATCACCGTCTACATCCGCCACAATGACTGTCCATGCACAATCTGCAGCATTGGTAATAACATGCTCAGTAAAACTCTGGGAGCCGGTATTCTCATACCAAACAATGCTGTCACCAGCACAATTTGCCGACAACACATCCATATCACCATCTTTGTTTAAATCCACTGACATCACACCAACCGCGCCATCGGCTGTATCTGAAATGATGTTTTGAGTAATACCTGCGTCTGGTGTTTGCCAAGTAGGCTGGGTATTAGCAAAATCTGCGACACTTATGGAGTAAAACACAAACGACTGATCACTGATGGTAATGGTTGTATTAACCTGCTCCAATAAATCCGGAGCAGTTTGATGTTTTAGTTGTAAAGTTTCTCCGTTTTTAATATTACCTATATTTGAGGTAAATTCGCCGCCATTAATACTGTATAAACCACCCACAATGCCCACAGGCACTGGTGTATTAATGCCATCTATGGTGACGATATTTGACAAAACAAACGCGTTGGGCACCACATCGGTTTGAGAATTAAACACCAATAGGTCTGGGCTTAAATCCTCTACTTCAGTTGTGACGTTAAAACTGGCGGTTACATTACCTAGGATTAATGTCGCGGTGGTTTGTGTAGAGAATAAATCTGAACTGAGAGCGCGTAATGTTAGATTCTGGTTATTTGTAATCGTGCTGCTTGATGTTGTGTAATCGCCATCGTCTATTTTGAATTCACCATTTGTGATGCTAATTGTCACCTCGCCCGTTATGCCTTTCACTGTAATCACTTCACTTTCAACTTGTGTAACAAGAGTTGCATTTTCAACATCGGCAAAGCTGAATACATCCGCTGTGATGTCTTGCGCTACAGTACTGACACTAAAATCACCGTTCACATCCCCTAACGATAATGACGTTGTGGTTTGTGCTGAGAATACAGTTGAGCTATTTAAACGAATTTGCAAAGTTTGATTGTTTGTAATCGTATTATTTTCAGAAGTGTAATCGCCATCATCAATTTTGAACTCACCATTTGTGATGCTAATTGTCACCTCGCCCGTTATGCCT
>JALJPK010000174.1 GCA_022968985.1 Pseudomonadales bacterium
ATTTAGCATGCGCTTGAAAGTATGTATATTCATAATACGTGCATCTTTTCATATGATAATTTAAGAATAGATGCGCACGAGGGATTCGCAAGCAGCAACAACAATTCAGAACATAGCCATTGATTATATTTAATTCAATATGCCAGACAAGCACTTTAGAATAGCGCTACTTAACAAAAAAAACTAGTTTGAAGTGATTCTGCGCTTTGTATAATTGATTGTAATAACTTGTGCTCTAGAATTGCATCGAATTGTTTCTTCCTGAATTTTTGGCTTTATATAACGCCTGATCTGCTTGATCAATGAATTGTTTTGGCGTAAGTCTCTCTAAATCGTATGAAGAAACATAACCCAAACTTACAGTTATAAAATCAGTATTTTCGACTTTTGAGCCTTCGTGTAAAATATGTAAATTTGCAATTTCGTTTCGTATTAACTCCGCCACTTTAGCAGCATACTGACTATCTGCGTCACTGAGTAATACTATAAACTCTTCCCCTCCGTATCGAGCGATTACATCCCCCGGTCGGTTGGTAAATTGGCCTGTGCGTAAAACAGAAGATACTTTTACCAAACATTCATCGCCTTTTATATGCCCATAGGTATCATTAAAAGGTTTAAAATAATCGATATCAAAAATAATAATGGATATCGTTTTTTTATCTCGAATACAACGTTGCCATTCCACTTCTAATAAATTAAAGAAATGTCTTCGATTAAATAAACCTGTTAAACCGTCCGTTGTGGCAAGTTTTGTTAATTCCTTATTAGCCCGAGACAATGCTTGTTTGGCCGCTTGTAAATCGTTGGTTCGTTCTTGAACGCTATTTTCCAGGTTTTGATTAGCTTGTAATAGTTGTTGTTTCGATCGAATTTGGGACCTAAATATGAGGCATACCATCGAGATCACAAGCAAGCAAGTTGCAAAAACTACTGCCAAAAAAGTATCACGCGTTTGATAATATGGCTCTAAAGCCTCAGCTTTATCGATTTCAGTTGTGATACCAAATTGGTATTTTTCATCCCATGTCCAAGCACCAAAAACAGTGACACCTCGGTAATCTCGATAACCCTCTATATCATAACCACTACCACCTTGTAAGGCGCTTACCGCCATTTTAGTTAATGGGAATTGCTCCTTTTTAATTTCTGGAAGGTAACCCGTCAGTAAGTTTCCACCGGGATCGGCAATTCGCATATTAAATTTGCCTACCTCTCCTGGGCCTATCACGTTAATCATTCGTAGATGGTGATCAAATCTGCTTTCTGTAATTAATATGCCATTTTTATCAAAGGCATAGGTCTCACCCGTTTCACCCAACCGACCTAATTTAGTAATACGAGATAACTGGAAAAAAGGATCAATATAAATTGCAAAAACAGCAATCACTTTTGAATTGTGATTTCTAATGGGTAACGCTAGAAAGGTAGCGTCAGTGTGATCACCCTCTTCGATAAAATATTCATGCTCAGATTCGTGTAGATTGATCGAATGTATATACGATATAACACCAGAAAAC
The DNA here is from genome assembly GCA_022968985.1 of Pseudomonadales bacterium. Taxonomy (GTDB): domain Bacteria; phylum Pseudomonadota; class Gammaproteobacteria; order Pseudomonadales; family Natronospirillaceae; genus Marinicellulosiphila. The sequence continues at coordinate 1,521 of JALJPK010000174.1, forward strand.
GCCTTATCAAGCAGGGCCTTTTGTTGTTCATGCAGCAGATTAGTTGTACCACTTTCGATATTAAATGACGATACAATCGTTTTTCTGTCGGGCGCTATCAGAAAAAAACCTTTATCCATATGTTTTTTTAACAAAGGGGAAAGTAGTTTAATAATATTGTTTTCGGGTTCACTTCGAACTAGTGGTAATTTCTGACGATGTAGATCCAATAAAGCTTGTGTTGCGGTAAGCATTTTTGGAGTTTCACTTATTATTAAAAGTCCATTATTTCGCTCCGTAATCCATATCTGGTGCGAATCTCTTACAGTCTGCAACACGGTTTGTAAGGAGTTCCGAATATAAACGGTTGTTTGCACTTTTATTTTTTGCAAAGCGAAAATAGAAACAATAGAGACAACAACAATAAAAGTGATTGCTAATAAACCGCCGAAAAAGCTTGGGCATCTAATCAAAAAAAACTCCAAAAATGAACATTTATATATTGAGTGTAGACCAAGCAATTTTGTTTTGAATGACCTCAAATCAAAGGATAATTTCACAAAATCAGAGTCGTTTAAAAGGATACTTTGAAGCACGGGGTCGATGGCTTGTGGTTATTGAGTGGCTATCTCATTAGGTCAAGGTCATTAGGTCAAATTAAAGGCATGGACCTCGATCATTTATTATTGTTCTTATAAAATATAGCTTTGAATGTTTATTCTGCTTAGCAAGCTTAAGCATCTTTATTATCCATGTGTTAACGTGTTGGGCAACTAAGGAATTTATGTAGTATTTCTTTAACTTTTAACTAGTAACTATTGGATAGGTTTTTATCATGATTATTTTTGGAACTAGAAGTTTAACTACCACCCCTGAATCGGGCAATTTTAATTGTCCGTCTTGTAATAACGTACAACCATACGGCCTAAAACGGGTTCGCCGTTTTTTTACTTTATATTTTATTCCCGTCATTCCATTAGATAAACTCGGTGAATATGTTGAGTGCAAATCATGTAAAGACACCTATAAAAATGACATCCTAAAATATGATCCGGCTGCAAACTCTGAAGCTTTTGAGGCCGAGTACCATGTAGGCATTAAAAAAGTCATGATTCATGTATTACTTGCCGATGGTGTCATTGATGACTCAGAGGTTGAAGTAGTGATGGATATCTATCAACGTATCTCTGGTAATGAGATATCAAAAGAATCATTACTTGATGAAATTAAAAATATTCAAAAAACTAATGAATCACTGAGTAATATACTTTTAAACCTTAGTGGTACTTTAAACGACGAAGGTAAAGAGCGTGTTATTCAAGCTGCAGTTTATGTGGCATTAGCTGACGGCGAATTCCAGCAAGAAGAAGCGGATTTGGTCAGTAAAATTGGTAAAGAATTAGGTATGACTAAAGCACACACTCAAGGTGTTGTGAGTTCAGTTGCTACGTAATTTTAGTATATTAAGCGCAGGCATTTTTATTAATGCCTGTGTTATTTCATTGCCTTTATTATTTATAAACGATATCGAGCATTTTTTTTCATTACCTAAAGTCTGGTTATTTTATTTTTTAACTGCATTATTTTGTGTATGTGAAGCATCGATCAGCTTAAACATTAAAAGCCCACCAACCCATCAAGTAAAAAAATCCTTTTTACCTTATTTAATTGGGTTAACGATGATTTTTATTAACTGGGTTGTCATATTCGGAATATCTCAACATAGCAGTTCATCTATTTATCAAGATATATTAATCAGCCTGATGTATATCAGTGGTATTTTTATACGTTATATTTCAATATCTAAATTACAGCATTTATTTTTAAATCATATCGGTCTAATTAAACATCATAAATTAATTACTGATGGTATTTATTCAATTATCCGACACCCATCTGAACTAGGAGCATTAATTATATTTAATGCCGCGTCGTTAATAAGTTTTAATTTATTTGCTCTTCTTTTAAGCAATTTTGTATTATTGATTATGGTTTATTTTCGAATTCGTGAAGAAGACAAATTATTAAATTCTGCTTTTAACGATGATTTTATTCAATATAAACAATCTACCCCTGCGTTAATTCCTTTTTTGATCTTAAAAAAGTGATGCCGAGGTTAATTGCCTGACATACAGAACAATATATCTACATAGTTTGTGTCAGGGTAATTGCTCGGTATGTAAATGAAACCATTTACGTTTTGAAATACTGATTCGATTAATTTTGTTACTAATTACAGAAGTAATCATTTTTTGATTATTGCATAATACAAACATCGCCTAACCCCTTTCAAAATACATAACATGTATTTTACCTATCAAGGATTTTTTCATGACAGAATTTAACAATAATGACATTCACTCATTAGATGAACTAACTGAACCATCAATACCGGATATTAAGACACTTAAATTCCATAAAGTACATGCTAGTTATTTATCTATTGTTTTAATATCTTTGTTTATTCCATTACCCATATTCATTATTATTAATGCCTGTTTAATTCTATTTATAGACAACTTTATGTGGCAGTTTTCCCCTGTGTTTTGGTTATTGTATTTGTGTTTTGTATTATGGAATATTGCTTATGTGAAATCTTTAAAGTTTGCCTTAAGAGAACATGATATTTCGTTGTACAGCGGAGTATTATTTAAACAAACCATCATTCAGCCTTATACACGTTTACAACATATTGAAATTACCCGTGGGCCATTAGAGCGTCATAAAAATCTAGCAAGTTTGGCATTATTTAGCGCGGGCGGTGCGAATCATGCTTTAGAAATTAAAGGGCTCTTAGAAGAAGACGCTGAAAAAATCAAACAATTCATTCTTAAACATAAGGATTTAAAAAATGGATGATTGGCAACGTTTATCAAAATTCTCCATTGTGTTTTTTGTCTTTAAACAATTCACTGGATTAATAAACATTGTTCCTGTGTTTTTATTTGCAGGGTTTAGTTTAAGAGAGAGCATCGACTTTAACTCTCCTTATTTTTTATTAGGTTTGTTTGGTTTTGTTTGTTTGATTATTTTATCTGCTGTTATTAGTTATTTGAATTTTTATTACATTCAAAAAGAAGATCGTTTTTTAGTGCGTCAGGGGTATATTTTTAAGAAAAAAACCGAGTTGCCTTTTGCACGAATTCAAAATATAAATTTAATTAGACCGTTTTATTATCGTTTTTTAGATTTAACTATTTTAAAAATGGATAGCGCAGGCTCCGCTGAAAATGAAATAAGTTTAGCCGCATTAACCTTAGAGCATTCAGAAAAAATAAAACAAGACATCCAAAGATATATTTCAAAAGAAAGTAATAAACAGTTTGTTCAAGAAAACGAAGGTGATTTACCAAGTACATTGGATTTAGAAGGCATTAGCGAGCAAGTCTATAAACAGCAGTTTTCAAATATTACTGTACTTAATACACGCTCATTAAGTGACATTATTATAAACGGCATTACCAATAATCGAACTTGGATCGTATTAGCAGCAGCTGCACCTTTTGCAAAAAATATAATCGATCGAATTATTAATTTTTCGAGTAGTTTAGGTTTTGATATTCAAAGTTATGTAGAGCACAGTTCAATTTTAATATTGAGTATGTTAGTGGTCGCTATATTTTTCTTTTTAACATTTTTATTTAGTGTATTAAGTGTATTGGGTTCGATATTTAGTTTTTATCAATTCAGCTTAACTTATACCAAAAAAAATAAAAGTTATAGCAGAAGCAGTGGTTTATTAACCAAATATGAAATTCATTTAAAACAATCGAGAGTACAACTATTACGCTGGAGCCAAAACTGGTTAGATATATTATTTAATCGTTTAAATATGAAGTTTGAGCCTTTTTCAGAAAAACAAAATAATCAAACTAGTGATTTTTTTGGCAAGATCATGGTTCCATCAATTACAAAAAGTGAATTTAAGCAGATTGCCAATCATTGTTTTGAAACATTAAATTTTGATGAAAAGCTAACTAAACCTGTGCATATTTATTCATATATTCGTAGTATTTATTGGGTTAGTTTACCGTTTTCAATATTGTTATTTGCTTTTTTGTTTGCATCACAATCATCTATTGTAATAACAGTTGTTGTGTCATGTGTTTTATTTATATTTTTAAATATTGTCAACTTTCAAAGTTATAGACGGGCAGGGTATTTAGAATTGGATCAATATATTGTATTACGTAAAGGTTTTATAGGTGTCAATTACGCGATATTTCCAAAATATAAAATTCAGCAAATACGAAAAATACAGTCCTATTGGTTAAAAAAACGAAAACTAGCCTCCGTTAAGTTTGTATTGGCCTCAGGGAGCATAAGAACAGCCATTTTACCTGAAGAGATTGTGGATAGAATGATTAATAATAGTTTATACCAAACACAAAAAGATAATCGTTCTTGGATGTAGTGGTTATATCTGGGTATAGTCGGGATTAGTTTGACGGGTTGCTCGTGGTATAGCTGGGTGTAGTCAGGTGTGGGAGGTTGTTACACATCCCATTCTTATTAAAAACAGCTGCACTAAACTAATTTCCAATAATCCATTCAACTGTCATTAAGGTATCTAAAGCTAGACTAAAAATTAAGTTAGAACCATGTTAAATTGTTTTTAAACAAACATGGTTTTAGGCTAAATAACAATGGAGCTACTCTAAATGCATTTCACATGGATGGTCCATATCATTAATAATTAAATTTAGGAAAATGAAATGATAATGTTCAAAAATTTTAAACCCATTATTCTCAGTATATTATTTGTTTTGCTGTCCACAATTACGTCGAGCTGCAGTAATGACACACAACCAATTATCGACCAACCCACTACGACTGATGGAACTCAAAGTGATATAGATAATGGAACTGGAACTGGAACAGTGACTGAGACTGAAACCGAAACTGAAACTGAAACAGTGACAGTGAGTGAAACTGAGACAGAGACTGGAACAGAAACAATTACTGAGATAGAAACTGGAACAGAAACAATTACTGAGACAGAAACTGGAACTGAAACAGTGACTGAGACAGAAACTAAAACTAAAACTGAAACTGGAACAGGGACTGGAACAGAGACAGAGACTCAAATAGATGTAACACCTCCTACAAACCCTAGCGATGACCTACCTTTTGTTACGATCTGGAAAACTGACAACCTAGGAGATTCAAAAAACAATGAAATCGAAATCACTACACTTGATAATGGTTATAACTTTAACGTTGATTGGGGGGATGGCTCTTTTGATAATAATGTAACGAATAACATTACTCATACCTATGCATCTATTGGTACTTATACGATAAGTATTAGTGGTGATTTTCCACATTTCTTGGCTGGCGAAGACAGCGAAAAGTTACTCAGTGTCGAGTTCTGGGGCGCTCAACAATGGCGCTCAATGCAGGATTCATTTATGAATAGTATTAATTTTGAATTGAATGCTGTCGATGCACCCGATTTATCGAATGTAACAAATATGAGTTATGCTTTTTATAATGCCGAAATTTTTAACCACGATATAAATAACTGGGATGTCTCTAATATTACGGACATGTCATATATGTTTAGTAACACCGATACATTTAATCAGCCATTAAGTTCTTGGAATGTTTCTAACGTCATTAACATGCAATATATGTTTAGAGGCGCTGATGATTTTAATCAAAATTTAAATACATGGAATGTTTCAAACGTGACGACCATGAACAATATGTTTTCTGATACCGATTTTTTCAATCAAGATTTAAGTGCGTGGGATGTCTCAAACGTAACAACAATGGTGGGCATGTTTGAATATGCTTACGCTTTTAATCAAGATTTAAACACTTGGAATGTATCAAATGTGAATAATATGAAAAAGATGTTTTTTTATGCTGCTGTGTTTAATGCTGATATTTCTAGTTGGAATGTATCTAAGGTCACTAATATGACCTCTATATTCCATGGTGCCAAAAAGTATAATCAAGACATCAGTCTATGGGATGTTTCATCCGTAAAATATATGAGCTCTATGTTCTCTTATGCTTATGTTTTTAATCAAGACATTAGTAATTGGGATGTATCAACTGCTCAATATATGAATGAAATGTTTGCCAATACAAAAGCGTTTAATCAACCACTAAATGACTGGGATGTCTCTTCAGTCTCCTCTATGAATGAAATGTTTAAATGGGCACTAGTATTTAATCAAGAAATCGGGGGTTGGGATGTTTCTTCAGTGG
>JALJPK010000175.1 GCA_022968985.1 Pseudomonadales bacterium
GATTAATAAAACTTAAAGAGCAACTTAATGATAATAGGCGGATCGTAAATCAAGAAAGGTTTCCTTTCGCCAGATTTTAAGAGAAGCGTTTAATTAATTATCTTTTCGATTAATTAAACTTAAAGAGCAACTTAAAGAGAGATACACATGAAAGAAATTACAAGAGTCAACCACATAGGTCTACGAGTTTTTGATTTGGCAACAACACGTGAGTTTTACGAGAAACTTGGTTTTAAATTTATAGTGGGTCCAGTAGGGCCTGAACCCATTGCGGTAATGGAGCATCCATCAGGTGTGAATTTAAATCTGATTTTAAACGCAAAAGAAAAAACTGATATTAATCAGTTAATGGATGTACCTACTAAATATGCGGGATATACCCATGTGGCGTTAGAAGTAACGGATATTCATTCTGTAAAATCACAGCTTGATGAACAAGCTATTGTAATAACTGAAGGGCCAGTTGAATTTCCTTCAGGTTTTTCATTATTCATTCGAGACCCAGATAAGAATGTAGTTGAGTTTCATCAACCAAAAAAAGAGCATAGCTGGTAATTGGTTTTTTGGGTGAAAGCTTGCTTTTAAGGTATAACACTATATAAGGACAAGCTCCCACCCACTTTATATTTATGCCTTATTTTAACGGAAAATTCACTTCAGTTATTAAATCTTTAGCTTCGGTTTTTTCAGGATCACTTACATATATTTCATATGGAAAAATTTGCTTCGATTGTTTAATTTTGTTGCCACGTAAATAACCCATACCTGTAGCCCATGCATTACCTAGATGTTTATATTCGCCCGTGTGAGTCACAATACAACTTTTATGCGATGGAATGAGCCCAGTAATTAACTGGCTGTCGTTTAGATTTATTTGTGTATTATATGTGAGTGCCGACACAAATTGACAACGACCTTTAACCAAATCGAATTTTTCATAAATGGCAAATACATTTTCTGGTTGTTTTAATGTATTGTCTTTAATTAAGTTGTGTAACGTTTTAAAATCTTGTTGCATTAGCTCACCTATTTTAGTCACAACACATTCTCGTTTAATACCTACATAATAAAACTCAGCTTTAGTTGTAGATTTTTCAGTGTCTAATTTTGAATTTACATTACCTGTTTCACATAAGTCTTTTAGCATACTTAAACCACGCACATAATCGTTGCCTATTAGAGCAATCATCATATTTTTCATCCAAAATAAAAATAGGGGTAATGTACTTTTCATTGACCAAGTTATATGTGTATTACCGTCTATTTCTTTAAATTTAAATGATGTCTGGCTTTGGCTTTTCCATGGTTTTAAAAAGTTTAAGTCGTAATCAATTTGTGTATTGGCTTGAATCTGAGAAATTGACATATTACCCGATCCAATATTTTGACCTTGCCAACTTTGGTTATGACCCACTGTAGTTGCATTATTTGTTACAGATACAAAACAGTTAGGCTCTTGAATCAACCATGGTGACCAAGTTGGCCATGTTTTAAAATTTGATACGATTGTAAACACTTCTGCAACAGGTTTGTTGATAACAATCGAGCGCTCAAGATTAAATGCGACTTTAAACATAATTCTATCCCTTTTAAATAAAGTTAAAATTTAGCGTAAATAACCTCAACTTTAAAGTAATATTTTTAAGTGTTATACCTGCATAGATAATTAAACAGCTAGTTAAAAAGGTTGTTTAGTAAACTGATTCAACAATTTAAAGCTTAATCAATATAAACCTTTTTAAGCTTAACTGCCGTTGTATATTTTACATTCTTAACCCGTTTGAACCAAGTCACAATTAAATCATTAATTATCGTAATCCATTTTAAGCTTGTGTATAAAACCAGTAAACTGTTGGTTTTTTGTGAGTGTGTATTTGTGAATTTTAATCGGTTAGATATTGATCTACAACTTAAAACCAAGGTGGTTTTGGCAGGTTTAGTTACCACTTCTTTTATCTTAATCACACTTATTTTGTTTGATGTCTTTACTGGCCGTTTTACTCAGTTGTTTATTAATGCCTTTGCGTTATTTATTAATGTGATTGCATATGTGGCACTTAAAAAATATCACTTATTAAAACCTGTTTTGATTATGCTGGCGTCTTTATTGATTGCTTATTGTTTTTTTGCGGTTTATGCCAACGGACATGAAGGGGTGTCGGCTTTATATATCACACTTGTTTTACCACCTGTTTTTTATTATTTACTTGGATTTCGTACCAGTTCATTTTTACTGATTCCTTTTTATTTGGTTATGCTTAGCTGGTCTTTTTTGTCTTTGCATTATTGGAATAATACACAGTGGGCCATGATTGATGTCCTTAGATATAATGCAACTGTTTTAGTGATTTGGGTATTGTCGGCCTCTTTTGCATCTAATCTTGTTAAGAGTAAAAGAATGTTGAAACAAGTGACACAAAGAGAACATGCGTTACTTGAGATACGCAGCGAGGAACTTAAAAATCAATTACATGCTAAAAATCAACAGCTTGGTGAATTACACCATGATGTAACCAATCCACTGAATGTGATTCAAATTCATATTGAGAGTATTGAAGATGGATTAGACAGCCAACAAAGTTTTACTGTGATTGGACAAAAATTAAAACATGTGCATCAATTATTGGAAAAAATGATCAAACAACCTGAACTCAATAGTGCTTATGAATCCGTTGAACTTACACAGTTATTAAATCAATCATTGTCTGCGTATTTACCTATTCTGCAAAAAAAGAATATTGAAGTGCAGCAAAATTTAGAAAATAACGATGTATATGTCTTGGTTAATAAAGTACAAATTCAACAGGTATTTAGTAATTTATTTGATAATGTTATTAAATATACTGATCACGGCGGTACATTTAAATTAACAAGTGTTTTAGACAATAACATGTTGAGTATCTGTTTTAGTGATAGTGCACCTGGGCTGACCCAACAAGAATTAAAAAATCTAACTACTCGGGGTTTTCGTGCACAAGCCACGCAAAATGAAGTCGGTACAGGATTAGGATTGTATATTTGTGCTGAAATAATTAAAGCACATGGTGGGGATATGCAGTTTTCACAAGCGTTATTGGGTGGATTAACAGTTTGTATTAATTTGCCGTTGAATGATTAAAAAACGATAGCATTAAATCTGTGTCATCAAATCAGTGCTTTAAAATCGATGCTTTTTAATCTATACATTAAAATGGTTCGTACTTATAACCGACTGAATAAATTGAGTGAATTAATTCTTGATTTGAAGTTAGATCATTTAGCTTAGCACGCAGGTTACGAATATGACTGTCGATGGTGCGATCAGATACCACTCGGTAGTCTTGATATACCCGGTCCATAATATGTTGGCGCGAAAATATTCGGTTTGGATTATCAAAAAAAAGTTTAAATAAGTTAAATTCAGTAGCGGTTAATTGCAGTTTTTTACTCGAAAAATGCACACACATTTGGGATTCAACCAATATTAAATCATTGTCTTTTTGCTCAAGTTTATTTAGCCTACGCAGCCGTGCTTTAATTCGTGCAACCACTTCTTTGGCACTATAGGGTTTACATACATAATCATCGGCGCCTGAGTCTAACCCTATTAACCGATCTATTTCGTCTATTTTTGCTGTTGCCATAATAATCGGAATATCACAAAACGCACAAATCTCTTTGCAAATACTTAAACCATCTTTACCTGGTAACATCCAATCCAATAAAATCACATCGGGTTGATGTTCTTTAACCCATTGCACTACTCCCAAACCTGTTGCAAATTCTTTGGTTAAATAACCCTCTGCATGTAAATATTTTGCCATCACATGGCTTAATTCAACTTCATCTTCAACGATTAATATTTTAGGCATGATTCTATTCTTCTTTGTTTTATATTAATGGCTTGCTTAAAAGGGTTTGTTTAATCGGGCTTGTTTATAAAAAAAAGTCTAAACGTTAAGGGTTAAGTCTTCTTTTCATTTAATGGTAACCATGTGCTTAATTCTAATCCACCTAAAGAGGATGACGCTATGGATATGTTTCCACCATGTATTTCAATTAATGCTTTGCAAATAGCTAGGCCTAAACCTGATCCACCAGTGGCACGGTTACGTGATGATTCTTGACGATACAATCGTTCAAATAGTTGTTGTTGTTCACTTACACTTACGCCAGGGCTACTGTCAGCAATGGATATTTGAATGCCATCATTCATACTGATTGTCTTTAATCGGATGAGTCCACCTGAATCGGTATAACTTAAACTGTTTTGTAAAAGGTTACTATATACTTGTATTAGTCTTTCCCAGTCACCGAATATTATGCAGTTGTCATCTAAACTATTTTGAAAATCTAAGGTTAGGTTTTTATTTTGTGCAAGTGTTTGGAATGATAATTCCAATTCGGCTAATAATTCACTGATGTAAATGGGTTTTTTTTCAATATTAAGTTGGTTAATATCCGATTTAGATATCAAATAGATGTCTTGAATTAATCGATCAATTTGATTTACTTTACGTTGTAAAACTGGATAACTTTCTGCTTCATTATTAATGCCATCTTCCATCGCTTCTAAGTAGACTTTGATGACTGATAAAGGGGTGCGTAATTCATGGGAGACATCCACTAATAATTGTTTTTTGTTTTCTAGCATTTTTAACATGTCGTCTGAATATTCTTTTGCTGCATCACTTTCACGTTGACGTACTCGTTGTAATTCGCTATAGGATTGATCAAGTGACCACTCATTAAAGTACGCACTGTATGTCACCACAACTGAAGCAAATGTTAGTCTTACAAAACTGGCCATGTCCCAAACCCCATTTTGCCATGTCCCAATTCCGATAAAAGCTTGAGTCAATAAAACCATATAAAATAAAACAATAGGTAATAATCCTCGTTTATGCCCCAATAATAATATGACGAATATGGGATAGAAAAACGTCCAGATAATACCGTAACTGACATTTTGGTTGGCGGCGGCTAACGCATTTAGAAATATAAATAAAATCACTACAACCATATAAATTGACAGATCAATACGTCGTTTTATTCGTAATAAATATATTGCAATAATTGTCAGTACTACACCAATTGCATCAAAACTGCCCACCACAAAATCTAATGTAACAGTAAAATTAAACACAGCAAAAAAGCTGAAAATAATTAATACCATCGTTTGTAATGATGTCACTAATATCAGTTTACGTTTTAATAACAGGTCATGACGGGTATCAAAATTAGCGAGTAAAAATCGCATTAACATCGGTTTTATATTCATTGTTAGACTCTAAAATTATTTAAATGGCTGTTAAATTGGCTGGTTGTTTGTTTTATAAAATGTCTGTTAATACTCTTCATTCTCACTGCACATTTGCTTGTTAAACTGAATATATTATAGAACTGGATAAATATTGTGAAAACTCTAACATATATTAGCTTTGCCTTATTGCTTTTGAGCGCATTAACCGCCACGGCTGCCGATAAAATACCCCACAGCGGTACGGTTTACATCAATTTTGACTTCTCATTAACAAGCCCATCTAACCTGCAGATTATCGAAGAATTTGTATTGGAACTCAGCGCCCATACCAACATGGGTGGAAACTTACCATTAAGCGTCGACTTGTCGTTAAACATGGCTAACCCAAAAATGCAAAACTGGGTGAACGCAGTGGCAGATTACGAAAAACTCGAAAGCATACAAGGCCATGCTCAAGTTATGATTCGTTTGCGCCATATGAGTGATTTCGCAGAAATGATGTTACGTGTTAAAAACAATAATTTTGACAACAATTTAGTCCAAGCCGTTTTAAGTGAATCCTCAGCTTTAGCCACTACCTTTAGTATTAACATTAAAAATGTAGAGAGCCATTACATCGCTTATCAACAACAAGTAATCAGCCAACCTATTGATATATTAAGTGTTGCGATGAACGACAACCCCAGTTTGGATGTTTTTGTACCCAGTGACTACCCACTTTTCTCCACTTTTGAATACCTACAAATAGATCAAGAGGTTGTGCAAAGTTTAAGCATCAATAACGGCGGACCGAGTTTATATATGCAACGCGCATTATTAAATTCAGAACCTGTTACGCACAATGTGGGTGCCGTCATTCAATCATTAAGTTTTAATACAATCGATTCGTACCATGTACAAGTTTCCAATAATAATCAGTTAGCACAACCGTTAGATTTACAATCGACAATTTTGAACTTAGTGATCAATAATACAAATCAATTAGCGGGTGAACAAATATCCATTGGCGACATCATACAATTAAACAATGAGCTGATGTTAGTTACAGCCATTAATAACAACCAACTTAGTATTACTCGTGGACACCTACTCAGTAAAACCAGCGAACATAACAATAACGACATTTTGTATTTATGGTCCGATGATAAAAGAGCTATTTATCTGTATCAACAGCCATTACTTAAACAATCTAATGATGATGATAATTTTTTAAGTGACACCCTTAGCATGACCGTGGCGAATGGCAGTGATTTCACTTTGGGAGATTTGATAAGCATTGAACAAGAACAATAATTAATTACCGACATTAATAACAACGTATTGCAGCTTGCCCGGGGACAAAATAATACCGCTGCGCAAGTTCATATTGCGGGGCAAGGTTTAAAAATACAACTACAGGACTTAAACGAACTTGAAAACAACATTCATCAATCCGTTAACATGGCTGCTCACAATATTCGATTTAACAACATCCAATTGGACGTCTCACTAACCGCCGATTTAGATATATTATTAAGCTTTATGTCTTCTTTTGCTTATCAAATACTGGATTACGCTAACCAAGATCAACACGCCATTGGTTATAGTTTAAACTACCAATGGAATCTGTTTGATAATTCAAATGACCTTACAAAAGAGCAAGGATTATTCACCTTAACGGTGGACAGTTGGTTTGATGAATCAAGCCACTTACAGGCTTTTATAGACCAGATGAATCATCCCATGACATCGATAGAATGGTATCAAACCAATTTTTTCAGTGGCGGTAATCCTTTGTTTGCGGATATGAAAACACCTGAAAACTCAACAAGTAACATTAATTGCAGTTATGACTTTTTAAGCACAGTTCAAAATAATTGCGCACGAAACAATGCAGCACCCTCGGCTCATAATTTAACGATCAGTGGGGATCTAACACTCAATTCACTCCTTAGTTTTGATTATGATTTTTTATCAAACACGGTTTATAGCTCTCAATTAATCACCACGCAATTTGATCTAGATTCAACTATTTTAGAAGTGGCGGACGCCAGTGACTTTATCATAGGTGACTATGCCCGCATTCAGAGCGACACGTCTTTAAATACTCAGTTTGGCAGCGAAGTGGTTAAAATTACCGAGATTAACGGT
>JALJPK010000176.1 GCA_022968985.1 Pseudomonadales bacterium
AAAGCATTTTGACTGTATATTATATTGTTTGCACCGTTTGAGATTACATCTACATTATTTAACTTTCCGTTATATTCAAACTCAAAACCTGCTTGTTCCGTACTAAAATCCACAGGATCAGCAAGGGATACCGAGCCCGCGTCTGTTTTTGCTGGTGCTGTTGATGCGATTACATCTGCATGGGTGTTTATTGCATTTTCGATGGCTGCTGTTAAGTCTGCTGAGGTTTCATAAGCGCCATCAGGTACCACGATGTCAGTGGTGGCAGTGTTACCGGTTTGGTTGGAGTAACTTAATTGGAATGTAGGGCTGCCAGAAATTGCTATACCACTATTTTGCGGGCCATCTGTTGCATTGAGGCCTAATAATGTGTCACTGACTGTAGTGCCCACTGCAGTGATTTCAATGCTTTGAGTGCCATTGTCTTCAGCTGTGGAAAAAATTAATCGGTTGTTATTATCAAAATTGGCTGTTACAAAACCATTTAAATCCGTTGCATCAATTTTTTCTTGAATGGCGTCTAAAACATCGCTGCGATTGCGATCGGTTATAAGCTCACCACTTAAATCAAAATCATCTGACACATCTTGATCAATAGTGATGGCAAAGTCTAATCCGTTCACAAGGGCGTCAACACCATTAACTTGTAAGCTGAAAGTTGCATTTACTGTAGAGAAATCAATCCCCGATTCTTCCAATACTTCTTGTGTGGCAGCTACCGTGGTTGCTGAAAAATTATAACCTGATAAATGATTAATATAGTTACCCGATGCTTCTCCTTCATCACCTGCTGTTATCCCAAGTGTTGAACCGGTATTAATGTCGCTTGATAAAATCGCTAGTTCAGAATCTGATCCGAATTTACTTGAGATAATATTAAAGTTTTTCTCAGTTGTATTAAAACTGACAGTGACTGATGAGCCTTTAGAGCTGAGTGTTTCATCATTATTTATGGCGGTTTGAATCATGTCAGCTAAATCTTCACCATTTGTATAGATTCCATGAATTAAATCAATATTGGCTTCGTTGCCATCTAATAAAATCAAAAATTGGTCGTTATTTGCGTCAATAATTATGTCGTCAATAAAGGATAATGAATCGGTGCTATTTGTAATTATCGTCGCTTGAGTGGCTATTTGATCAATTTTAATGTCGTAAGTACCTGCTTTACTGTAAAAACCGGGGCTTATATATTCAATTAATGAGTCAGTAGTATTACCTTGTACAGCAAATACCCCAGCCACTTCGTTGGCTGATTCCTTCATTGCTGTTTCAAATTTGGATGTGTTTAAGGTTAATCTGAAGCTGTTATGTTGATCTGAATAAATACCGACGTCAGTAAGTGACTGGTATGTAGAGCCCTGCATACCTGTTATTGCACTTGTAATCACTCGGCGCATTTGAGCGTCGATAGTCCTTAATGTTGAATCGCTCATTAATAAACCACCAGTTTCAGTGGTTGTATTAAATATTGAGTAAGACTTGTAAGTGTCTTTAAATTCGTTGTATGAATCCACAAAGGCTTGTACTTTTTCAGTTAATTCTGCAGTGTCTTGGGTCACTCTAATAGTGGCGGGTTCACCTGTGTTAGTTTGTCTTAAATCAAAGGTGACCCCTTTAATCACTTCGTCGACTTCATTGTTTTCGCTTGTAATACTTAAACCATTTAAAGTGAACTCAGCATCTTGAGCGGCCTGGGTTTGAAGCATGTTGGAATTAGGGTCATTAGCACTTGCATTATAACTGAGTGCTTTTAATGAGTTTGAACCCGACACAGTGATTTCCATTGAATGCTCTTTACCACTTTGATCACTTGTTAATAATAAACGATAACCTTCGCCGTCATTTACGATAGATGCAGTGATACCAAAGTCTTCTTTGTTAATGGCGTCACGTACGCCTGATAACGTATTATTTGATGAAGAAATTGTTATTGATTGCTCTTGTTGCTCGGTGTCATGAATGAATTCATCGTAATCGCCTGCCGGATCGGTAAAGGTTGTTTCACCGAATTTAAATGATATAACCCCAGTACCTAAAGTGGTGGTTAAGTCGTCAAAACGAGAAGATGCCAATGAGTGGTTTTGTGCAATTTGATTCACTTCTAAAATGTAAGTGCCGGGTTTGGCAAGAGAATTGGTAGTAGCCACTATTGCGTCTTCGTTTGAGGATGACGTGGTGGTTTTTAAAATAGTTTTTGAAGAACTTAACGCAGCTGAAGCCGAACCAAACGCATCCATTTTGGCTTTTAACTCACCGTAAGCAGATATTCTAGTTTCTACTAAGGCTTTTTTAGCATCTAGCCTAGCTTCACTGGGACCACGTTCAGCATTAATTAGATTTTCAGCTAGCTCTATCGTTAATAAACCGGAGCCAATACCAAGGGATTCGATGGAAGCCATAACAAATATTACCTATTTAAGTTCATTACTATATCGGCAAAAATTAGAAAAAGTTTAGCCCAAAAGTCGGCAAACATTGGCCGCATTAGTAATGAATTGTTAACGCACAGGTAAAATACACTGAGCTTTAGAGTTAATTGCATGGACTGCAAGGCTAAGGCCAGAGTTGAAAAAGTTGGATTTTATGGAGGGTATTGAATGTTGATAAAGATGCTACCCATGAATGATCATGGAAACTAATTAAGTCATTATTGAGATACGATTAACGATTTAAATAACTTAGGGTTAGCTACCAAGGCTGTGGTGCTTTTGGAGTTTACTATAGGGAGGTGGCTTGATGTTTGTAGAAGTTGTTCCCATGAAGATCCATGGGAACAAGAAAGTCATTATTAACTTACGATTAACGATTTAAATAACTTAGGGTTAGCTACCAATGCAGTGGTGCTTTTAGAATTTAAAGGTGCACCTTGAGGAGTGCCACTTAACGCACCTGCTTCAGATGATACTAATAAAGCGGCTTGTAAATCCATTGGATGAGTTACATCAGCAAATACTGCATCAAATTGACCAGAAGCTAAATGACAAATATCTAACACACTAGAGCCTGTAATACGGGTGAATAATGCACCTTTATCCCAGCCGTTTTGTGCAAAAGTAGCAATAGCAGAATCTGCAACTTCACGTTTTTGGTTGCCACGAATTTTTTTGTCGTTGTATTGTGCGCCACGACCTTTACTTGCTGAAAACTCTTCAAGCGTAATAGGGTTAACAATTACTGTGTTTTCGATTTTGCCTAATTTATATTGAGATACAATCACGCAGAAATGGCCAAAACCCACAGCAAAGTTATTACTGCCACTTAATACGTTAACGTACCAGTATTCAGTGTCTTCTTTAGTAGGGATGGTGGATTCGTGAGAGTAGAAAATTTTAACGTTTTCATAGGCATTTGCTAGTATTTTTTCACAACGATAAGCTGCGTCGTCTAAAGAGTCTGCGACTACTTTACTTGTTGAATCGCCTTCAGCGGTTAACACGTCTAAATTGTTTGTTACATAAGCAAGTTTATCTGCAGCTGCTTTAGCTGCGCGCATAGCGATTGTTAGCGTAGGATGCATCATCTTTAAAATACCACCAAATTGTAAAAGAACACTCGAGTCAATTCTCGAAAGGCGGGTATTATACAAGTGAACGAGGTAGAATACAGTTATTTTTTGAAAATGGAGCAAACTTTGAATTCACATTGGTTTAAACAAGTGAAGTTTGTCATGGTACAGACCTCGCATTGTGGCAATATTGGCGCGGCTGCGCGTGCATTAAAAACAATGAATTTTTCTCAATTAGCTTTGGTTAATCCAAAAAATTACAATGTTGAAGACGCTAAAATCAGTTTAAGTGATGAAGCGGTTGCAAGGGCAAGCAGTGCTGCCGACGTGTTAGAAAACGCACAAATTTATTCTACAATAGAAGAGGCAATAGCGGATTGTCAGTTTGTAGTTGGTGCCAGTGCTAGAAATCGTTCAATGCCTTGGCCGTTAAAAGATGCACGAAATACCTGTATCGATTTAGCAAAAATAATTAAATCGGATCAAAAAATTGCAATATTATTTGGTCGTGAATCAAGCGGATTAAGCAATGAAGAGTTAAGTTTGTGTGATGCCCATGTTCAAATTCCTGCTAATGAAGAATACAGCTCGTTAAATATTGCCAGTGCGATGCAGGTTTTGGCTTATGAGTTGCGTACTCAGTTAATGGATACCACCATAACCGCAGTCGATTTTGAGCCATTAGCCAGCGCGAAACAAAACGAGTTGTTTTATGAACATTTGGAAAAAACGTTACAAAAAATTGGTTTTTTAGATCAGCATAATCCAAGAATGTTGATGCAAAAATTCAGACGTTTATTTGCTAAAGCAAAATTAGAAACCACTGAAATGAATATTTTACGTGGCACATTAAGTAAAATCGATTCTAAAATAGAAAATAAGTAACCATATACAAAAAGAATGAAATTATGTTTAAACAAATTAGAGAAGATATTAATTCTGTATTTGCACGTGACCCAGCGGCCAGAAACAGTTTTGAAATTTTAATCAATTATCCGGGCATTCATGCGCTTATTTTTTATCGTGCGACCCATTGGTTGTGGAATAAAAAACTAAAATTTTTAGCTCGAACTATATCGCAAATAGCTCGTTGGTTTACGGGTATTGAAATTCACCCAGGCGCTAAAATTGGTAAACGATTGTTTATTGATCATGGTATGGGTGTAGTAATTGGTGAAACCGCTGAAATTGGTGATGATGTGACAATTTACCACGGAGTTACTTTAGGTGGCACCACTTGGAATAAAGGCAAACGTCATCCTACTTTGGAAGATGGGGTAGTAGTGGGAGCAGGGGCTAAAATTTTAGGCCCATTTACAGTATCTAAAAATGCCAAAATTGGCTCAAACGCGGTTGTGACTAAAGCGGTAGGTGAAGGGGCTACTGTAACGGGTGTGCCGGGTCGAATTACACAAGCCGCTTCAGTTGAGGGTGAAAAACATCGTAAATCGGTAGCGGATAAACTGGGTTTTGATGCTTATGGCGCCAATGATATGCCTGATCCAATCGCGTTGTCGATTAATGCCATGCTGGATCATATTCATCGCCAAGATGATCGAATTAATACAATGTGCAAAGCCCTTAAAGCATTAGATGAAAATTTCAAAAGTGATGGGAAATTGATTTTAGATGACCAGGGTATTGAATTAGATTGTTGCTCAGGAACAAGTGACAACGAATCTAAAGATATTGATGTTGAGCAGATAAAATAATCATTAATGATTAAAAAACGGCCAGATTATTCTGGTCATTTTTTTGTCTGGCGTTTATTTAAGCCAGAAGCTGTATAGACGAATACCGAAACAATGATATTGTATCGGTTAAATTGTTTGTTTAATCGGGTTGTGACACCCTTGTATTTTGTTGCACAACTAAAAGTGGATGTCACTTTTGGTTTGTTGCATTTCTAAAAGAGGGTGTCCTTTTTGGTTATATTTTATCTATACATGAATAAAATTGGTATAAAACGTTACTATGAATAAAGAAAGATTATTGGGAATTTACGAATCGTATATGAATGGATTTCTGACTAGACACCCATTTGATGGTTTGGATGTTACTGTTAGAAGGTATATACAATATGGGAATCAAGTATTGCTAGTACAAACCAGTAATAGTACTTCTGAAGAAATTCTACTTATTTATTCTGTGCTCGAAGAAGCCAAAAGAGCCCTTTTCTGGAGCGACGATTGTGCTAGTAGGTTTATCGAGGAATGTAATCCATATGAATTTTCAATTGACTTATTTAAGTCGCTTTACATGTCACATTTCCGTATGAATCCAATATTTGATAAAATTAATATCAATGATGTTATTAGTATTAGTGCGTTTGATGATCCTGCATATGATGACTGGGATGGTGCCTTTTATATTGTTACCTCATCTAAGAAATATATGCTGATGTGGAATTACGGGACTTAAGGTTTTATCAAAGTAAATATCGATGCTTAAAAGGTGGTCAGATTATTCTGGCCATTTTTTGTCTTGAGTTTATATAGTTTGAAAGTTGTAAGTCCTATGCCGAAACAATGATTTTGTATCGGTTGAATTGTTTGTTTAAACGGATTGTGACGCCTTTGTATTTCGCGCTATTGGGAGTAGTTGGGAGTGGGTAATGTAATGTGCTATCATAAAGGGGTACATTAATTCAAAGGTAATAATATGCATATGGTCGGAATTCGTTCACTTCGTGAAAACCCAGGTATCATCAGTAAATACGCATCAGCAGGTGAACTTGCGTTAATCACTAATCGTAGTAAACCCATTTCTCTTACAGTGCCATTTACTGATGCGTTGTTAACCCAAGGTGTATCCTTAAATTTGGCAATTAAGCTTTTTGAGGATGAAAATATAACATTATTAAAAGCCAGTAAAATTGCAGGTGTACCTGTAGAAACCTTCATTGACGCTTTGAGTTTATTAGGTGTGGTAGCAGTAGATTATGATGTTGATGAATTGAATGCAGAATTAGATGTCATCGGATAATTCAAATCAGTCTAATCCAAAGCAACCTAATCAAGATCGATCAAACCCAAAACAAACGAACACAATTATTGCTGATACAGGCCCATTAATCGCGCTTGCATTAACTCAAACGTTATCTTTGACTTGTGAAATATTGGGGAATGTCATTGTACCTAACACTGTTTATTTAGAGGCAATGGCTGATTTATCTCGGCCCGGTGCAAAACGTATTCTTAAAAGCTTTGAAATGAAGCATTTTAAAGTTGAGCAAGTGAGTATCGATGAAAAAGACCAGTTAATGGTTAATGTGCTCGACCAAGGAGAGGCAGAGGCTATAGTGCTGGCAAAGCGTAATAAGAGCCCTGTATTAATGGATGAACGCTTAGGGCGAAAAGTTGCCAAACAAGCAGGTTTGAGTGTAATTGGCACCTGTGGTGTATTCATCGCATTAAAAAAGAAAGGGAAAATAAAAGCTGTTGCACCATTAATCGATGTTCTGACAAATGCGGGTTATCGTTTGTCTGATAATTTGATTAAGCAGGTTAAGTTGATGGTTGGTGAGTGAGTGAAAGTGGGTGAGAGCTTACTCTCATTATATATGGATTGTGATAGTGTATATGTCAAATGTAAACCTTCCGTGATTTGATTCTAATTTGTTTCTCGAATGAATAATTGTGAAATGGGCGATGGGCGACACGACCCTGTGATTTTCCGTGATTTCGGGAGTTGTAGCTTAACTTAGTGCCATTCCGAATTGCCCCTTTTATTTTTTATATTTTTTTAAATTATTTTGGATCGAAAAATTACACCAAAAAAAAGTAATAAAGCACAATCCTACAAGAATTGTACTCAAAATAAGATAAAATATTATTTTTAAATGCATTAATAGGATGTATTCATATCTATTATTTAGATCGGAAAGTATATACTCCCAATTTAAAAAATAATAATTATTTAAAATAAAGAGTAGAAGCTTATCGGTAGATAAAAAAGTTAAAGATAAAACGACGAATAAAATTAATGTTTTTCTTGAAAAATATATTGAATAAATTAAATTGTGGTTATTAAATAATAGCAAAATAAAATACACTAATACTAATGAAAATATAACAGCCTTAATTACCCT
>JALJPK010000177.1 GCA_022968985.1 Pseudomonadales bacterium
TGCAGCATTTCCATTATTAATTGGTATTTCATGGATTGGTGTACGTTTTGTTATTTTGCCATTATTTATGAAGTTTGACCGATTCCAAGAATATATCTTTTTATGCGCGATTGGTTGGTGTTTAGGTTTAGCCGAATTAGCTGAGTTATTTGATTTAAGTTATGAAGTCGGGGCGTTTATTGCGGGAATTTCTTTAGCATCTAGCCCAATTTCACAATTTATTGCTATTAGCTTAAAACCGTTACGTGATTTTTTCTTAGTATTGTTTTTCTTCACTTTAGGTGCTAATTATAACGTTGAGTTTATTGGTCAAATCTATTGGCAAGCTGGTTTATTAGCGATTGCGGTTATTGTCATCAAACCGGTAGTATTTAAATTATTATTAAATAAATTAAGTGAAAAAGACAGTTTATCTTGGGACGTTGGATTTCGTTTAGGTCAAATTAGTGAGTTCAGTTTGGTGATAGTACTGATTGCCACCTCAAGTGCTCTTATCAGTGTTAAGGCTGCATCGTTTATTCAAACCGCTGCTATCATCACCTTTGCAATATCTAGTTACATTGTGATGATGTACTTCCCTAACCCAATTGCGGTTAAAGAAGAACTACGTAGAGATTAATTGTTTAAATTTTTGTTTAAGTTGTGTTATTTGTATATTTGAATTCACTGCAAATCTCCAACTTAAATAACGCACTAACAAAAGCGTCGGCCTGATTTTTTATTGGGATTAACTGCAACATACAACTTTTTTACCTTCCATTGATTGATTAGGTTTAGATTAACCTAATCTTTAATCCAATGTTTTGATCCCACACTTCATTACTTATAAACAAAAATAACCATTCACATTTTTTGTAGTTTCACTTTTATATATAAACGTGGATGTCTTTATGGATCTTTAATCTGAAACAAGTTTTGCTACTTCTTGTCTGGATTCTGGATCAAATATTTTAAACATTGTGTGACCTCAGTTTTAATTATGATATTACCTCTGAGTCATTGCCTAAATTAATTGTACCACTACAACTGCACGTCCTTATTACATTGTGATGATGTACTTCCCTACCCCCCTTTTTTTTGGAGGGGGATTAAAGAAGAATTACGTAGAGATTAGTTGTTTGAATTTTTGTTTAAGTTGTGTTATTTGTATATTTGAATTCACTGCAAATCGCCAACTTAAATAAATTGTTAAAAAAGCTTCTGCTTGTTCTTTTTTATTGGGATTAGCTTTAACAAATAATATCAACTTATCTTCCATCGATTGATTAGGTTTAACCTGTCCTAATCTTTTATCCAGTTTTTTGACCCACTTAGTATGTAACGGTAAGAATAAATAACTTATTGGCATTCTTAATGCCCAACCAATAAAAATCAACACACTGATAATTAATATACTTAACAGCACTTGTTTAAAGTTCTGATTCCACCAACTACCCACATTTTGCACTAATTTGGATTGTTTATTCGCACTGTAATTTAATACTTTATTTTGCCAAGCATAATTCATAGCATCCATTCTTTTTTGAAAAGCACTCATCCAAGATGAGCGCGCTATTATCTCAACTAAACCATTGGCCTCAAACATAGAATCCATACCCTGCTCAATACGTGTTAATGCAACGGACGCAGTAGGATCAATTCGAATCCAAGTGCCATTAATGTACACCTCAACCCAAGCATGAGCTTGTTTCTGGTTAATCTGCCAAAATCCACCTAAGTCATTATATTCCCCCCCCAAATACCCACCCACAATTCGACTAGGTATATTTTGCATACGCATTAATACAGTAAATGCTGAGGCATAATGCGAACAAAACCCCTCTTTAGATTCAAACAGAAATTCATCAATTTGGTTTTTAGTATTTAATGTAGGTGGACTTAACGTGTAATAAAATTGATTCGTTTTAAAATGATCTAACACCTTTTGAATATAATCAATTACAGATTGACTGTCCTGCATCAATGTTTGACTGAACTGGTAGGTTTTAGGGTTAATTGAATCAGGTAACTGGGTTAATAACTCTAATTGAAGATCAGTAATAACAACTTGATCAAAAAATTGTCTAGATGAAACCACATCGTATTTTTTAATTTTTTCAAATTCCACATTCGCCAATACGGTTTGATCTTGCATTAAAGTTGATTGTTTAATGTTTGTGCTAAGTCTATCTAAAATCAACATCAAACGCTGAAAACTGGGCTGCATAATTATTTGATAATAACGCGAATCTGCCATTTCGACTTTTGGTTTTTGCCACTTTATTTCAGAGAACTGATCATTTTGACTCCATGTTTTCCCATCAAAATAATCCAAAGTCATTGCACGCCAATATAGATCGCTTAGTTTTGGTTGTTGCTGCAGTGATATCGGTTTTTTGTTTTTATCAGTAAAGGTAACCCTAAAAGCCGCTGCATTTGACTGAGCTAGATTGGCAATACTCCCTGGTGACAATGAATCACTTAAACCCGTTGTTGCTTGATCACTTAAACCAGGCATACTCCAAAAAGCATTAATTCGCGGAAACATTAAAAACACAATTAACATTAATGGAATACAAATTAACATTTGTTTAACAGTGAATCCTATTATTTTATGAAAACTCATCGCCTGATGGTGCTCTATTGCAACAAATACACTTAATAAAATGCTCATATTAACGATTAACCAAACACTATAAAATAACGATTGATTTAAAATACATGCAGTTGAATTGACAAATAACAACGACATTAACAATACATAAATATCTTTTTTACTTTTAATTTCAAATATTTTAAAAAATACAGCCAATAGTGAAAAACTAATAACCCCTTCTACACTGTAATGTAACAATGAAAATAAACCCGCGACTATGAGTACCGACAAAATAAATACAAATCGAATCCAAGCTGCTAAAACAATTTTTTTATAAAAAACAAAAGACTGACAAACAATAATACTAACAATTAAAAAATGCAGCACTACAGGTAAATTAAATACAAATGGCAACCATGTAACTATTAAAGCTAAAATCAACCAAATTTTCATGGCACTATTTAATGTATAAACTGCTTTAGTGTTTTTAGTCATTAGAATTTCGCCAATTGTATTAAACAGTGATCTAAATGGGATTGTTTTTGTTCAACTTGAAATACAGGCTCAATTTCTAAATTGTTTAAACGAAGACCAAAATTAATATTTTTTTTGTGTGCCTCTAAAATCAAAAAACATAGATGACTTAAACGAGCTTCTCTCTCAAGCATTGGAAAATCTGCCCAATCAATCCACATACTAGATGAATTAACGTCAACAAATTCTTTTACCTTTAACTCACCTGTTTTTGCATAATTAGCCCAATGTATATGCCCTAAACGCTCACCTGGTTCATATTGTTTTAACTGATTAAAATCTTCGCTGCCTATTATCTGTGTATCTTCTAATATTTGTTGATCCCCCGGCGCTGTATTAACACTCAGAACATTCGCATCCACGGGTTTTGGGTAAATCCAAGCAGGTAAATTTAAATAGACATAACTAAAACCATAACAAAAACCAAATGGGAAAACGGTTGAAAATGTCATTTTATGCATTTCCATTTTCCCACGCACAACTGATTTTTGTTTAATAAACACAGATTTAGACGATTTTTTATCGACAAAAATACTGTCTAACACCTGTTCATCGGTTTTGATATTTAAGCCATGTACACTTTTATTAACACGAGATAATTCAAATTCAAATTCCGCGGTGTCACCTGCAAATACATTGAGTGTTTTTTTAGCTTTTACTTCAAGTTTAGATAAATTAAAAAAGGTTAAAATAAAATTCCAAATAAATAACGACAACAACCAAAATGCTAAAATATAAAACACATTATTTTGATAATTAATGCCAGCCAAAACGATTAGCGAAATAACAATTAAAAGCATCAAACTTAATTTAGACGGAACTATATAAATTTTACGATGAGACAAAGTGACATGCTCTGAATATTCAGCACGTTTTTTGACTATTTTTTCAAAACGATCGTTTATAAAACCGGACATTTGATATCCTTAAATTAATTAGCTGAAACCGAATTTAATATTTGATCTAATAACGCATCCATATTTTGTTTATGTGCTAATACTAAACGATGCGAACAAACGGCTTTAAATACACTACTAATATCTTTAGGCACCACAAAATCACGTTTATGCATATATGCCCAAGCCTTACTCATTTGAATTAACGCCATCGCACCACGTGGAGATAAGCCCACTTCACACAAATCAGAATCACGGGTTTTTTTAATCAAAGCCTGAGCATAATCTAATACGGCATCGGAAAGATCGACTTTTTTAACCAATTGCTGAATAGAGCTTAATAACTGATGATCAATAACGGCCTTTAATTGATCAATATTATTTCGACCACCAAAACCCATTAACATTTTACGCTCGGCATTTTCATCAGGGTAACCTAACGATATTTTGATAGAAAAACGATCTAACTGAGATTCTGGTAATAAATAAGTGCCACTTTGCTCAGTTGGATTTTGAGTCGCAATTACAAAAAAGGGTTGATCTAACTGATATGTATGCCCGTCAATTGACACTTCGTGTTCTTCCATCGCTTGTAATAATGCACTTTGAGCCTTAGGTGTAGCGCGATTTAATTCATCGGCTAATAATAACTGACAAAAAACAGGACCTTTATGGAATTTGAAATTTTGCGCTTGTGGATTATAAATATTACTGCCCGTTACATCTGACGGAAGCATGTCGGATGTAAACTGAATTCGATTAAAAGATAGATCAAATAACTTAGCGATAGCTGAGGCTAATGTGGTTTTACCCATTCCAGGTAAATCCTCAATCAATAAGTGTCCATTTGCAATTAAACAAGCCACTGCCAATCTGACACTTGTAGGTTTTGATAATATGACTGTCTCTAATTGTGCAATTAACGAATCGATCGAGTTAATAGATTTTGTCTCATTCATAATGAACTACCTTTATAGCATGTTTGATATATTTAATTTTAATGAGTTGTTTTGCAGAAAAACTGACTAATTCACCATCTAACTCAAGACAAATGGCTTGATTACTTTTTATTTTTATCGATTTTGTTTTTTTGACACTTATTGAAGATAGTCTAAAATGCTGACTAAACAATAAAAATACGAGTGCTTTTACAGTAAATAAGAACCCTTTATCTTCACATAGAATCATTGTAAATCCTTCTTGATTATCATGCACGACACCAGGGTTAACTTGTAAACCTCCACCAAAATATCGCCCCAGAGCAAACACCATTAACAATGGACGCGTTGATTGCCAACAAGTTTCATTAAAATATTCAATTTTGTGTGACTGATAACTAAACAAACTACGAATTGCACAAATTGTATACGCAAACGAACCCATATACTTTTTGAGTGTTACTGACATTTTATTTAGTGAATAAACATCAAAACCTAACCCAGCCACATTAATGCAATAACGATTATTAACTTGGATTAAATTTAGCTTTTTAGAGGGTGAAGTTAACAACTTTTTAATATTAAGTTTTTGTCCAGCGTATAACGTTCTTGAAAAATCATTACCTGAACCCGCCGGAATAACAATTAATTCAATTGTTGTTTTGGCAATGACATTAACGCTTAAGTTAATTAAACCATCACCACCAATCACAATTAATCGGTCGATGTTTTTTTGAGATTGAATGAATTGAAGATCATATTGAAAGTCGATCGTTGAATAATAAATTTGATAAGAGAATTGATAGGCCAAACACAATTTGACGATTTCATTTAAATACTTTTGCCCTTTTTTGGCATTCAAAGGGTTAATCAGAATGAAATAATTCGTCGATTCACTCACTGACATCTAATGCCTGATTAAGCATAATCATGCCTTGAGCATTAAACCAAGCAAATACTAATGCATCAAACTGCTGCCAAACATTGGCTTTAAACTGTCCTTTAATTGTTTTATCAATCAAACCACAAAAACGTACCATTTGTTGTAAGTCATTTAATGAACGTTGGCTTAGCGCTTTAGTGTACAAACCTTGTTGAGTATCCCAAATACGCTGAGATGTAAAAATTGCTTTGGTTTGTTGACCATGGTTACTAGCGTATTTAAGCATCGACATCACACGAATATCTTTACTTAAAGCCCATAAAATAATGGTAGGTTCTACCGCTTCACCTTGTAACCCTTGTAGAATTTTAAACGCACGCTTGTGATCATTCTTTAAAACCGCTTCACTTAAATCAAAAACATTATAACGCGCTGAGTCAGCCACTGAATTCATGACAGTCTGTAAATCAATATTCGTGCCTTTGGCAATTAATACTAATTTTTCAATCTCTTGTTTACCTGCCAATAAATTACCATCTACTTTTTCAACCAAAAGCTGTAATGCATCTTGATCAATACCCAAACCTTTTTGTTTTAATCGATCATTTAACCAAGCGGGTAATTGCGCTACTGCAATAGGCCAAAGAGCAAGCCACTGTGCATTTTTCTCTAAAAGTTTAAACCATTTTGTTTTAGTGCTAGCCGCTTCAACTTTTGGAGTCAGCATCAATAAAACATTATCAGGATTTGGTTGTTCAAAATAAGCCGCTAACGCTTTTTGCCCTTCGGCATTTAACTTACCTGTTAAACGTAATTCAATCATTTTTCGATCACCAAACAAACTCACCGCTTGATTAGCATCAACAACTTGCGCCCATTTAAAACGTCCATCTACTTCAAAAATCTCACGTTCAACCACACCATTTTTTCTCGCGGCTTGACGAATTTGATCCGCACATTCATCCACTAATAAAGGTTCGTCACCGGATACCCAATAGAATAATTCTAAAGACTGTTTTAGTTTTTGAGGTAATTGATTGGCGTTGATTTTCATTTTTTCGGTTTCTTCTTTTTATAAACGTCTTGTAAAATTAACATATCAAACACTCGCTCTGAGCGCGCTTGATCAAAACCTACTTCGTCGACATATTGTGTTGGATTATTAAATGTACCAAATAAGGCATCCCAAATTGAAATCCCATAATTTTGCGCATGATGTCCAGTTTTATGATGCACTCTGTGCATTTCTGGGTTTTGTAACACAAACCCAATCCAACGTGGTGTGCTTAAATCACTATGAATAAATACATTATAAATAGCCGCTAAAAACAGGCTTAACACTACACCGTAAGGGCCTAAACCTAAAATATAATAACCACTTAAAGCATTTAAAAAAGTGGCAGCCATACTATCAAAAGGGTGTAAATAAAAGGCACTTAATGTTTCGATTCGTTTTGGACTATGATGTAATTGATGAAATACTCGCCAAAGAAAATCATTTTTATGCATGGCTCGATGCCACCAATAAGCGATAAAACTGGTAACTAAAAAACCTAATAGACCTTGGTAAATCACATTAA
>JALJPK010000178.1 GCA_022968985.1 Pseudomonadales bacterium
CAAACATAAACCCTAAATAAGCATGAGTTTCGTGAATTAACGAAACTTTCGATTCGCGAATTTGAGCATAACCTGTGGCTATAATTGAATCTTTCAACTGCACAACCAACATATAAGTATCATCGTTAACAATTAATTGCTCTACATCATAATACATAGTTTGTTCTGATTTAATGGCTGAATTAAACGGTCGTTCGGCTTCAATTACTTTTTGTTCTAACTGAAGTAAAATAGGTAAATCAGCTATTATTGCTTTTCTGTAAATCAGCATTAAGTGCTCTTTATTTTTGCGGTTATATTTATCTATTTTTCCTCACAGAAGTATTAATTAATAATCTCATTGGAAAAACAAGCCTTTACTGGTTTAAACTAAGGATTTATCAATTACTTCTAATTGATCACTTAGCTGCCTCATATCTTTAATGATATGTGCGCATAATTTAGAATCGTGAATAGAGTATGGATCGAATAAAATCGATTTCATACCTGCCGCTTTAGCGGCTGTAATCCCCACAATACTATCTTCAACAACTAGACATTCACTAGGTGCATAACCCATGTTTTGGGCTGCATGTAAAAATAATCCAGGTTCTGGTTTCCATGAACCCACATCATAAGAGCTGAATATTAGGCCATCAAAAAAATGCGCCAACCCAGTAATTCTAAGGGCGCTGTTAATTTTTTGAACCGGCCCACTTGAAGCAACACATTTGTGGATATTAATTAAACTAATATCATCAAGCGCTTCTTGTACTCCAAGACAAGGCTTAAGTTCACTATTAAATAGCTCATCAACCAAGCGTCGGTACTCTGGTACAAAATCATCATTGAATTTGATTTGATGTTCACCTTCAAGTGATTTGAGAATATTGCTTAACTTCCCACCCCTGTATTTTTCAAGCAACTTTGACGCAGATACGTCTACTTTATATTGCTTCAATTTGATTTCAAGGGCGAGATTACACAAGTATTCACTGTCAACAAGGGTGCCGTCGCAATCGAATATTAAACATTTGATCATGAGTTTTACTCAGTTATTATTGATCATTTCTTTATGAATAATCCGCAGCTAATAAAAGCACTATGTTCAGCGCATTTGTTAGGTACTATTTTAGGTTTAAAGTAGCTTTGAGCATCCTTGTCCGAAAATAGTTAATTTCTTAATTAAGATTAATCACTTTAGTGCCGCCGACGTGATCATGTAAGCAACGTTTAGACTCAGAAAATATAAATAATAGCGATACACCGTTAATAAATGGACCCACTACTGGTATTTGAGGTATTCCAAAGAAAAACCCATAACGCTTCAATAAAACATTAAGAGTTACTTGCTGGTTATCTAACGTTACAA
Organism: Pseudomonadales bacterium; assembly: GCA_022968985.1. Classification (GTDB taxonomy): domain Bacteria; phylum Pseudomonadota; class Gammaproteobacteria; order Pseudomonadales; family Natronospirillaceae; genus Marinicellulosiphila. The sequence goes on from JALJPK010000178.1 coordinate 1,352, forward strand.
TTTGAATACTCAGTATTTTCTTTCCGATTGTTTGCCCTGTATTAATAAGGAAATACCCATGAATAATTATAAAAACAATGATACCTACTAAAGCGATGGCTAAAGTGTAAATAAGTCCGGGTTGAATGCCTTCCTTTAGTCCGTCAAATCCACCAGTGAAATACATTAAAGGGACTGTAAATATCGCCATGACTAGTCCATCAATTAAACTTGCGAACAAACGACTCCATCTACTTGCTAATTCAACTTCAGTTAGATTTTCATCAGCTGAATGTAATTCTGCACTTGGAGGAGTATACAAATTATTTTCCATGTTTTTCTCAATATTATGTGACTTAAAAGTGGGCTAATTTTAAGTGTCTTAGTCCGTTATAGATTAAATAATACCCATCAATCTGGTTTTCGTCCACTTGTTTGAGCTTGTCCTATCCACTATCTCCCCCCCTAATCAGTTTCGTTTGTTTGCTCCTTTTTGGATAAAATATTCAATATCACCAATCTCACAAACCTAAACTAATACAGATCAATGAAGTTGCTTACTTAAATCCATTCATCAGCTACTACCTCAACCCAATAAAAGGTATCATTGTCCATAAATCATCAACTTGAAATATTATGTCTTCAGATAACAAACAATACGACATTGCCATTATTGGTGGCGGTATGGTGGGTTTAAGTACCCTTATTGCCTTAAAACCATTAATAGAAACTGGCGCTAAAATTGTCATTATTGATCCGGCGAAACTACCTAATGATGTCGACTCACTAGACTCTCCAAGTTTTGATGATCGAGCCACTGCTTTGTCGTTAGCCAGCAGTCAATTTTTAAAAAAAATTGGGGTTTGGTCGTTTATTTCACCTTTTGCTCAGCCTATTTTAGATATTGAAGTGTCTAGTTACGCCCAAATTGGTTTTACTCAGTTAAACCATAAACAAGCAGGCACACAAGCATTTGGTTTTATTGTTTCGAATAAACATATTGGACAAGCACTTTTACAAGCTTGTAAGACAATCGACAATGTTGATTATATTTATGCACAACATGTAAGTGAATTAAATAAGACTCACGCTTCTGACTTTCCTTACGAAAGTATTCTTTCAAATGGTCAACGCTTAAAAGCGCGTTTAACATTGTTAACCGATGGTGGCCGTTCGCAGTTAAAACAAATATTGAAGTTTAAAGATGAACACTTTGATTACGAAAAAGTAGCTGTAGTGAGTAATGTGCAAACCAAATATCCTCATAATGGTAAAGCATTTGAGCGTTTTGATCAGCACGGGCCCATTGCGCTACTGCCTTTTCATCAGGAAAATGTAAGTGCGTTAGTTTGGACCATGCCTGCGGATCAGCTTGATGATTTTTTGGTATTAAACGATTCCCAACAATTAACGTTACTAAATCAGCGTTTTGGTAATCGTTTAGGCCATATCCAAAAAATCGGTAAATTGGCGCATTACCCGCTCAGATTGAGTATGTGTAAAGAACAAGTTCGCCCTGGCTTAATTTTATTAGGCAATAGCGCATGTGCATTGCATCCAGTAGCGGGTCAGGGATTTAACTTAGCGCTGTTCGCTGTTAAAGAGTTAAGCAAACGGTTGAACAATCAAAGTATTCATACAATCAATCACTTAACAATATTAATGGATTACCAGCATAGTGTTTGGCCAAGGCAAAAAATAATGAGTCAATTTTCGCATCAAATGGTGCAAAGTTTTGAATCTACCAACCCATTTATTCAATATGGTCGTTCATTTTTATTGAGTACTTTAGAGGCACATCCAATTGCAAAAGGTGTTTTTAGCCGTTTTGCGATGGGTTTGTAACCAATTTAAACATTTAAAAAAGGCAGATAGATGAATTTTGACGTGGTAATTGTAGGCGCTGGTCTTATTGGGTTGTCTTTAGCCAAAGCGTTAGATAAAGCAGGTTTTTCATGTGCACTTGTTGAGCAACGTTGTTTAAGTATTGAGTTACCGCAAAAATACAGTAATCGTGTGAGTGCTATTACTCATGCAAGTCAACAATGGCTTAAAGATATCGGCGCATGGGAAAATATCGAACCTTTTGCATGTGCTTATCAAAATATGTTTGTTTATGACGGCGAAGGCACTGGGTTTATTGATTTTAAATCAACCGATGTACCTTGTGAGACCTTAGGTTCAATTGTTGAAAATAGCCGAATTATCGATTCTCTAAATAACTTGTCTTCAAATTTAGAAACATTTGAACAATGTATTGTTACATCGTTTAGTGAAGTAAATGAACAAGGATTAAGAGATGTGTATTTAGATAATGGCCAAATATTGTCTTGCCAATTAATTATTGGAGCAGACTCTAAACAATCAACTATTCGTAAGATAGCCAAGTTAGACACAAAAAGTTGGAGTTATGAGCAAACCGCAATTGTAGCCACCATTACAGTTAATAAACCTTCAAATATTTTAGATTATTCGAATAAAGCGGATAAAACTTGTTGGCAGAATTTCACTTATTGTGGACCTTTAGCATTTTTACCTCTTTACGACTTGGCTTCTCAAAATAAAAATACACAAAGTTATAGTATTGTTTGGTCTGTTGACGATGATCAATGGGATGAGTTTTCATCAAAGGACTTAATTACACAACTCAAACTTCATGCACCACAAAATTTGGGTGAAATATTAACAGTCGAAGATCAAGCTCAATTCCCTTTAAGTGCCTTGCATTGTAATCAATACACCAAAGCAGGCCTTGCCATCGTTGGGGATGCAGCACATTCGATTCATCCACTAGCCGGTCAAGGTGCTAATTTAGGATTTACCGATGCGCAAAAATTATTTAATGTATTAGTCGACGCTAAAAAACATGATATTAGTTTAGGTAATACCGTGATATTAAAACGCTATGAACGTGAACGTAAATTACACAATAAAATTATGCAATTAACCATGGAAGGATTTAAACGAGGATTTGATGGCCAAAACCCAATTCAAGTATTACTACGTAATCAGGCAATGAGCTTAACCCAACATCCTTTATTTCCAAAAGCATGGGTAATGAATCAAGCATTAGGTAAATAATTAAGACACTTTTTTGTATTACCTTTGTTCAATGTTACGTTTATACACATTGATCTTAATCTGGACATAAGGTCGTGTGTGAATGTAAAAAGCCGTTATTCGTTTTTATTTAATAACTCATACAGCATTTTTAATATTTGACCAAGACTGGCTTCCAAATCTTTACTTGAACCTCTAGTTTCTTCAATTGAAGTTTGAGTACTGTAAGCTAACTCCATTAATGCTTGTTCTTGGTCTTCTTCTAAACCTAATCTAAAAAGTTCAGTTTCTAATTTTGCAGTCATATTTAACATTGTATTGCGGATATGATTGTCATGTTGACTAAATTTTACTTTTATTTGCTCTATTTGATTTTCCGCAATATCAATCACTCGATTAAGTACAGTATGTCGATTCTTTTTTAAGGCCAAATTGGCTTTAATTGTTTGAATTCGACCATCGGCAATACTAATTAATACCGCTAAATGATCATTGATACGCCCATAACGACTTTCATCTTCAATTGGCATATTTTTAATTAATAGACATAAATTATCACTTTTTACGATGGTTCTAATACCAAAATGGGTAATTCGATCTTTTATTATTTGAGACTTTAAAAGTAATCTGGCCTCAACAGTGCCTTCTTCACAACCATAATAGACAGGTTTTACATCGGGTACCATTGCACATGAAGTTAATCCAAAGTCTTCTGCGATCGTGCAAATTTTATGCGCCATTTGCTCTAACGAATGAGCTTCTAATGTTGCGGTTACAAAGTTAATGACTTGGCCTAATTCACTTGATGATGTCATAGCCTCCATTGCTACATTCATTGCATCATTTGCATTTCTTTTAGCCGTTTTCATTACGCTGGCTTTTTCTAAGTTTTCTACGATTTTCTTAAGAATATCCTCTTCTTTAACTGGCTTAATTAAGTATTCATCACCACCTGCTTCAAAACCTGCCAAACGCTCTTCAGCGGTATCTAAACCTGAAACAAAAATTACTGGAATATTACTGGTGGATTCTTGCGATTTTAATTGCACACAAGTCTCATGACCGTCCATTCCTGGCATATTTACATCTAATAATATGACATCTGGATTATGTTTCTCAACAAGATCTAAACAAGATTGACCTGAGTCGGCCTCAAGCAGATCATATTTATCTTCTAACATGGCTGTTAGAACCATACGGTTCATTTGACTGTCATCAACGATTAAAACTGTAAATTCCACATTGCACCTAATATTTATTCACTTGTATTTGAGTGTAGATGACATGTCGGATTTTTATTTGAATTATTATATATAAATGTACCAATTTGTAATCGGCAAGCTCCTGCCTTTTTGACTTGCCTCTTTCGATTTAAGGTTTGCCGAAACATTAACAAAACAACTTAACTATTTGATATATAACACTATTTTTTTTTGGCACAGCTAATGCTATATGTCAATCATCTACACAACTACAGAAGATTGATATGTCAGTATTAGGGTTTCAACATTCATTAGGGATTCACCAGCAAGCACTTTTGGTTCGTGCTGAACGTTCTGAAATATTGGCAAATAATCTAGCAAACTCGGATACACCAGGTTTTAAATCTCGTGATATGGACTTTCAAGCGGTGCTTAGTGGCGAAGTCAAAAAGAATCACTCTTTAGGAGTTAACCAAACTCACGAAGGTCATTTACCCGGTGTTGGTTTTGCTGATTTTGATCTGATGTATCGAACTCCTACTCAACCTTCTTTAGATGGCAACACAGTAGATGGTCATTTAGAAAATAGTGAATTCACTAAAAATGCTATGGCATATAACGCCAGTTTTGAGTTTATTAATAGCCGCTTTAAAAGCTTAACTAGCGCGATTCGAGGAGATTAATTATGTCATTATCAAATGTGATCAATATTGCTGGAACGGGTATGAACGCACAAAGTATTCGTTTAAATACTACTGCTTCAAACATTGCCAATGCACAAACGGTTTCTTCAAGTATTGACGAAACTTACCGTGCTAGAAAACCTGTTTTTCAGTTGTTACAAAAACAATACAACGATTCAAGATTCGGCGAATCTTTTAACATCGGCGACGTAGGTAATGGTGTCAAAGTAGCCGCTATCATCGAAAAAGACGATCCATTAGATATTCGATATGACCCCACTCACCCAATGGCTGATGCAGAAGGTTATGTATTTTATCCCAACGTCAATGTAGTGGAAGAAATGGCCGATATGATTTCATCACAACGCAGTTTTACGGTGAATGTGGAAATATTTAATACCGCTAAAGCCATGCTTCAAAAAACATTAACGATGGGTAGATAAGGAGAAATTTATGGCTGATATTACTGGTGTACAAAATGCGGCTCTTGATCAATACGCATTACAAGGGACCAATAAGGCTAAAGACAATGAGATGGGCCGTGATCAGTTTTTAGAACTAATGATTGCCCAACTTAATAATCAAAACCCGTTGGAGCCTCAAGGCAACGGTGATTTTATTGCGCAGTTGGCGCAGTTCTCTACGGTTGAAGGTATCGAATCAATGGGGTCTAGTTTAGATGATATGTCGGCCAACTTTAAATCAAATCAAGCCATTCAAGCGTCAAGTTTGGTAGGCAAACATGTCACTGTGGAGGGTAAAACGCAGACCAATTTAAATTGGGGTGAATTCATTCACGGCAATGTTGATATTCCACCTGGCATGGATGATTTACATTTACAAATCATAGATGAAAAAGGCGTACAAATAGAAGATATCGCCCTTGGTTATCAACCAAACGGGGTAGCACGTTTTGTTTGGAATGGCGTCCAACTTGAGTTTAACGACGAAATTGTAGAAGTAGATGTAACTAAATTTCAAACGGATGAGCAGGGTCGCCCTATTCCACATGCAGAAGGCAATTATCTATTTAAAATTGTTGGCTCAAGTCAAGGAGTGCAACAAGAATTAGGGTTATCAATGAGTGCTCG
>JALJPK010000179.1 GCA_022968985.1 Pseudomonadales bacterium
GATTAATAAAACTTAAAGAGCAACTTAATGATAATAGGCGGATCGTAAATCAAGAAAGGTTTCCTTTCGCCAGATTTAAACAGGAGCTTTTAATTAATCATCTTTTCGATGATTTTATTAATCATCTTTTAGATTAATAAAACTTAAAGAGCAACTTAAAAAGCGACGCAGAACTCAAGAAAGATGTCCTTCCGCCAGAGTTTTGCAAAAGCATTTAATTAATCATCCTATCGATACTTTAATTAATCATCTTTTAGATTAATAAAACTTAAGGAGCAACTTAAAAAGATAAGCGAATGCGAAATCAAGAAAGGTTTCCTTTCGCCAGATTTTAACAGGAGCATTTAATTAATCATCTTCTCGATTAATTAAACCTATAAGAGCAAATTCCTGACACGCAAGTTCCACTTTATTTTTAATAAAACAGCCTTCAACATGGTCATTAACCAAACCCATTGCCTGCATAAAAGCGTAAACGGTGGTGGGGCCAACAAACTTCCAACCTTGTTTTTTCAGCGCTTTCGCTAGGGCTATGGATTCAGCAGATGTGGATACAGTTTGCGCCTGTGCCTGCTGTGATTTATCAGGTTGGAAAGACCAGATATACTTAGCGAGTGAGCCTTGTTGTTGAATTATTTCTAATGCGCGTTGTGCATTATTGATGACAGCCTCAATTTTTCCTCTATGACGAACAATGCCTTTATCTTGCAGCAAACGCTCAACATCTTGTTGAGTAAATTTAGCGACCTTATTAAAATCAAAATCATAAAAGGCTTTTCGAAAATTCTCTCGTTTAACCAAAATCGTACGCCAGCTGAGCCCTGATTGAAAACTCTCCAAGCATAGTTTCTCAAATAATCGCCTGTCATCATCAACCGGAAATCCCCATTCGGTATCGTGATAATCTAAAAACTCTGGTGCAGCGTCACACCAACGGCAGCGCAGTTGTCCATCTGCCCCAGTTATTGTTGTACTCATTCATTACCCCTTATTTATTAAATCAACTGCGCTTAATCAAGTAGAAAAACCAGTCGTTTATCTATTTATTGTTGCACTCAATTATCTATCTCTTTTTATAAATTCGACTGAGTTTAATCAAGTAGAAAATCCAGACGCTTATCTGTTTGAGTTAGATTTATTTCTATCAATTCGGCCTTGACTATATTTCTAACACAAAAAATAAATGGAGTCGAATTTTGACTTCATACCGCACCGTAGTCCGTGTAATAGTTAGCCCTGCATTGCACTGGGTTAAACCAAACACATCGAGATAAAACCGAGCCCACCACCATAGAATTAAAACCAAACGGGTCAAAACAACATGAAAGAAAACCGTCCTGAGGCACCCACTACTAAAAATCTGACTGTCATGAGTATTAAATAATGAGAGCAAGCTCTCACCCACTTTGGATTTATTTGTCTAGCATTACTTTATGTTCTGTTTATTAATCTGGACCACATAGTCAATTAATTTTTCTAATGGGTTTTAACCCTCTACTAAAACCTACAATTAATCATACAACTAACCATACTACTATTATAAAAAACCTGTAAAATTACACCACTTCCACATAACTAAACCCAATACAATGAATACATTATTTTCATGTTCAAACAAACTGGTCAAATGGCTTAAAATTGATTTACCTCGAATTAAAAGCGCTGACGGCAAAAAAATCGGCACTCAAACAATTCAAACCACAACCAGTCAATTGACCTTTCAATTACAAGGTTTTGAATACAAAGAGCAACGTTTTATTCTTGTTGTGGAAGCCAGTACAAAATTTTGTATTATCATCCCCCTATCTCAATTTGAACAAATCACATTAATATCTCTGCAACATATTGTATTTTCGGAACTATTTAATTACAGCATCTATTTAATACAAGAGATCACCAAAAACCCATTTAAACAATCCCCAGAAGCTTTAGAGTTATTAATACAAAATGTAAAAAGCCTGCAATTAAACACAAACACAGTACGTAATACCGATATGTCGTTAGGTGGAATGTTAAGTGACACCCAACACTGGATTACTAGTTTTATCAATGATTATGGTTTAGATAAAATCAACAAAAACAGCATGTTTAATTTAAGCATGAATTTAAACAGCAAACCCAAAAAGTCGATACAATGGCAACTACCCGCTGAACAATTTACCGCGCTGGTAATGAATATTTTTTACACAGAACAAATTGATGAACTTTTTCAAGCAACTCAGTCAACTGCTCAGTCAACTATTCAACCCGCTGCTCAACCGTCTACTCTGCCAGATTTAGAGTCAGACAAAAATTCAACAACAAAACAAAAATCAGACAATATAATTGATTTTCAGGCTTATAAAGACAAATCAGAAAAAACTAATAAATAGCAGCTTAAATCACATCATTTGATATTTTTCAGATAATACAAATGCATAATTTTATCAACTAGTTAGCTAAGAATTCATTATTATCTTGGTTTGATACAACCTATTCATTTCAAGCCATTACTTAATTTTATTTAAGTTCGAACTAAGTTAATATGTTATCACCCAATTAATAATCTATTGTTTTTATGATGTTCAAAAAATCCATTGCTTTAATTTTAGTTAGCTTCTTATTGATTACACTGGTTTTATTTCTGAAACCCACGACAACGCCTGACGTTGTGGGTTTAATTGATAATCAAGTTGTTGTTTTAAATAAAAATGACATTCAAAATCGCTATTTTACTTCGCACGGTAATATCCCTACTTTGGAAGGATTGGTTGTAGACATTAATGAACAAAACCCTGTGGTTCATTTAATGGATACCAAACAACATCAAGGGCACTTTGATTATGCAAAACCTGCATTTAAGTTCGATTCAACCTATACCTTTCGCGATTTTAGAAATGACGTCATACATCCGAATCAACACAAATACCTGCCATTTACATTATATGATCTAAGCTCTGCAACCCACTCAATCAAATGGGTGCTGCAAATACGCCGTTACGACTTTAAAGATAACGAACAAGATTTTGCACAATTAAGTAAACAACTCATGCAGCTCATTGGGGATAAAGTATTTAACAATTCTAAAGGTGCTTTATTAGTTTATGTATCAGACAATATAAGTCGCAGACCCAATACGTTTCATTTAGAGCATATCAACAAACTAGACATCCATACATTAACCGAATTACAACTCTTACAAATAGCCAACGCCCAATTAGTCTCGATATTAAATAATCAACCTGCTTGTGGTTATTTAAAAATACACACTGGTGATCTTTCTGACTCGCGGTTAAATCGTTTATACAATAATAATGACATTGTTATTTTTAAAGACATTCCACAGCGAATTCCAGTTTTAGCAGGAATTATTACCCTCACTCCACAAACACCGTTGTCACACATTAATTTATTGGCGATTAATCGGGGTACGTTAAACGTTTCAGCCAGTTCATTAGATCAATTATTGGATAATAATATAAAAAACGACCTTGTTTATATCAACCAATTTATAGACAAACAACAATTAGTCAGTGTTATTTTTAATAATTTAACTAATAAAATTGATATACAACCGATTGATCAAACACAATTTAATTTATGCCAAACACAAAAACCCGCAGCGTTAAGTGTGCCTAATATTGATAACACTTTAATTAATAGCGAGTCTTTACATACAACGTTAACTCGCTTTAAGCATCCCATTGATTCAAGTAGTGAAACAACATTAAACTTAAGTATTAACACAATAGGCGCTAAAGCCAGTCATTATGCCACCTTTAAAAACATGGTAACTCTGGATTCAAATATAATAAGAGAAGCGTTTGCTTTGGATTTTTCATTATATTTTTACGTAATACAGCAAACTCAAACTCAGGCACTAATAGATAATTTATTATCCAACAAACATAATTTAGACAAAAGCCAAATACAACAATCACTCAAAGACATTCGAACACGTATACAGTCATTTAAACCCGATACACAGTACAAACAATTATTAACTCACATTCGTGCACAAGTAAATTTATTAATGCCAAATGCGATTCGAATTCGCTTAAGAAGCTCAACCAATGCTGAAGATTTAAAAGAATTTAATGGCGCGGGTTTATACGAATCAAAAGGCTTTAATTTAAACGACAGTGATAACAAGTTAAATAAACAATTATTAAAAGTATTGGCATCACTGTGGTTAGAACGTGCTTATTGGGAACGTGAATATTATCAAATACAACACAAAGAAGTTGCGATGGCTATATTAATAAACGAAGCGTTTAGTGATGAAGTAGCAAATGGTGTACTGATGATTAAACAATTAAAATCAGGGAAATTTGAAATACTCATTAATGCACAAAGTGGTGAAAACAGCATTACAAATCCACTGCCAAATCAAATACCCGAATCGTTTGTATTTAAACAATACATAGACGACCCAGGCTGGGCGTTTGTTGGATTAGATTTAATTAGTATGTCGAATATTAAATCCGTTTTTTTATTAAATACAGATTTCATTGACCCTAAACAAAAAAAAACTTTAAACACATTAAGCAATAACAGCCTGCTTATATTTAAACAATTATTGAGCGATGCTCAAATAACAAATACAAAACAGTACTCAGTTGATATTGAATTTAAAGTGATGTTAGAAAATAACCAACAACAAGTTTATATTAAACAAGGTCGACTAATTAAAAAAGACATTTAAAGCCCCCCCCTCTTTAATTCACTAAATTAAAAAATTTAAAGAACACAAACCACTGACGTTCATATTTTTGTTTTTTGATATGAATATCAACCTTACGATTTTAATACAGGATTTTGTAGGTCAGATGCTTGCGCTGACTGCTAGTTTAATGGTTTACAGACTCTGGATCTCCAATGAGGGGATATTGAAGATGACGGGAATAATTAGTTTTTTGATATAAATATCAACCTTACGATTTTAATACAGGATTTTGTAGGTCAGATGCTTGCGCTGACGACTAGCTTCAAATTTAATATCATACTGTTGCTTCACCAACTCAATCACCTGCAAATAACCGTGTAAATAAATTGCAAAAAAAAACCTTTAAAATATTATTTTAAAGGTTTTTATAAATTCAAACTTCAGTTAAGTTTCAGATTTCAACTCTGTTTACGGCGCTATTTATTGCACTATTTATAGCACTATTTATTGCGCCTTTATGGCACTACCCATTGTCCACCTGCTGAGATGATACTAAGTAATCGAATGGAATTACCAAAATAAAAGTCATATTTAACTGGATTATTTTGATCCGATAAATGCTCCCATAAATCATCTACCCATTGTTGATTATTTAGATCAATACTTGCACTAACAACAAACGGTGCGCTGAATGTCAGATCGATATAACTGGTATCTAATTTATTACCGTTTAATGTATAACCTGGGTAAATTTCTTCAGGGTCGTTACCACTGTCTGTGCGTATCCAATTATTCAGTATTTCTAATTCATTAACAACAGAATCATCATCACCATATAAATAATCCATAGCTAAACGCCATGGCACTCGTGCTGAATTATAATAATAATCGCCGTCATAATCACTTTCTAGAAAGTTAGCAGGACTTGGTTCATATTGTCCACTTACGGAATTATGAATTAAAAAGTCTGCAACCAAACCAGTATTATTACTAAAATTATTCACATTATTTTTGTAAATATCGATTGTTTTTTCTAATACTTGTAACCATCTTTCGGAGTTTTCAACATCCACTTTTGCAAATACTCTAAGGTGTTGCAGCATAAAATCAGACGCTCTTGTGGCTTTGCCATAAGTACTTGAATTTGGATTAACCCAATCACCTAATAACAATACATTTTCAGTTGGGTGAACGGTACTTTCTAAAATGCCATGAATCACACTAAGGGCTTTAGTTTTATAATCGACCGCGCCATCACTGCCCCAAATTTTATCTGCTATTAATAATGCATACGCAATATCCATATCACCATCAATTGCCGAGTCGCCATCTGCTGCGTCAATAACGTCTGTAATACTGCCTTCGCCTGTTAGTTTATCTATGCCATCAGTCCATTGCATCCACGACATAAGTCTAGAATCAATGGAACTTGGAAAAGAGTTTAAATAATTGACCATTGCATCAAAATCACTTTTAACGTCAGTATCATGTTGGTCATCAATTGCAGCCATATTGGCCAAAATCAACATACCATACCCGTGTGCTTCGGATACCGTTACCGCGCGTTTATTGTCGGCCCAGTCTTCAAATCTTTCATCCACTTTGTACCATACAAATTTTTGCATTGGCACAATACCGGGTCTTGTTACAAGATATTTTTCTTTCCAAGCGTCGTATTGTGTTTTTATTTCGTCCACAACCCCTTGCTCGCCCATTGTTGGCAATAAACCTCTAAAAATCTGAGGTTCTGGATTGATTACTTCAAATGGAATAGTGATTGTATTGTTTTCTCCAGCAGCATCAGTCACCGTTAATACAATATTGTAAATCTGCGCTTCGTCAAACGAATAACTAACTAATTCATCTGAAAAACTCTGACCATTAATAAGCCAATCATACTGCACTATAGCTTGATCATCGGTTGAGTATTCTGCACTAAACAAAACAGTAACAGGTGCTTGTTCTCCACTTGGAGTATCCACACTGATACTAGCTACAGGAGCAAAATTTTCTGTTTCTGTTTCTGTTACGGTTTCTGTAGCGCCTTGGGTGTTGTTACCTTCAGTTTCAGTTTCAGTTTCAAGAGTGTCTTGAGTATCAGTTTGGCTTTCAGTATCTGTTTCTACATTGCTTTGGGTATTAGTATCTGAAAAATCGTTTTCAACTACTTTATCATCTGAATCAGTGACTGACTGACAACCCACTGTGAATATTACACTTATATACAGTAATATTTTCATTTTCATATTTTTCTCTCTTTTATTTATTATAATTTAATTCTTTAACAAAGACCGAAACTGTTTAGATTACGATCAAATTAAAAACGATCAAGGGACATTAATTTCTCTTACCGACATCCACTTATATCTGGCTTCTGTAATATTTGTATTTCGAATAAATACGGTGCCACCATCTAATGTCGAAGCAATTCATTGCTCTGTTGCACAATTAATAAGAAAAGCAGATCATTAGTCTGCTCAAAAATTTCAAGGGACATTAATTTCTCTTACTGACATCCACTTATATCTGGCTTCTGTAATACTTGTATTTCGAATAAATACTGTTCCACCTTCTAACAAAGACATCATTGAGCTGCCATTAACAGGATTGTGTTCACTACAGTCAGTATCTACTGCCCAGTTATTACCGGTGTCTGTAAAAGTATTAATAAACTCCCAATCACCACC